>JBDRQV010000219.1:0-3940 GCA_043826105.1 Nanobdellota archaeon
TGTGGCGGAATAAATCTTTCTTGGAACAAAGAAAAAGGCGAGATTACCTGTAAAGATTGTGGCCTAGTTATTGAGGATAAGATGGTTGATTTTACGCAAGAATGGCGTGAATTTGACTCACAACAAGGCGAAGCCAGAAGAAGGACTGGTGCTCCGATGACCTATACTCAGTTTGATCAGGGTTTAGGTACTGAAATAGGTCAAAAAGCTGACTTATTTGAATTAAAAAGCAAAGACAGAAACAAATTCTTTAGGCTTAGAAAATGGCAATATAGGATTTCTACAGCCATAGAAAGAAATTTAAAGCTGGCTTTAGCTGAATTAAAAAGAGTTTCTTCTTATCTAAAACTTCCAAAATCAGTAGAAGAAGAAGCAGCTAGGATATATACACTAGCTGTCCAAAGAGGATTAGTCAGGGGAAGATCGATGGAATCAGTTGTTGCTGGAGCTTTATATGCTGCCTGCAGAAGACATGATGTTCCTAGGACACTTGATGAGCTTTCAGAAGCTTCTGGAATTGAGAAAAAAGAGATTGGAAGAACATACAGATTTGTGACAAGAGAACTGGGCATCACTATACTGCCTTCAAATCCTGCTGATTATATCGCAAGATTTGCTTCTGCTTTGAAACTTTCAGCTGAAACGCAAAGTAAGTCTATTGAGATTCTTGAAAAAGCTCAGAAAAAAGAACTTACTTCAGGCAGAGGTCCGACAGGAATTGCTGCAGCAGCTTTGTATGTTGCAGCTTTGATGCATGGTGAAAAAAGAACCCAGAGAGAAGTAGCAGATGTTGCAGGCGTAACTGAAGTTACGATCAGAAACAGATACAAAGAACTGCTTGAAGAGCTTAAACTAGAAAAAGACATCAAGAAAGTCAAGAAGAAGAAAAAATAAATAAATATTTTTTTAATTCTATTTTATTGTTTTTAATTTCAATCCCTTCTTTTTTTAAAAGTTTTATCTTTTCTTTACTGTTTTTAACTCCTTTGTATGAACCGATTCTTCCGTCAGAGTTTATTATTCTATGGCAGGGTATTTCGATGGGCATTTTATTGTTCCTCAATGCCGTGCCTACAGCCCTGTAAGCTTTAGAATTCAGTTTTTTAGCTATATGTTTGTAAGTTGTAACCCTTCCCCCAGGTATTTGCTTAGTCAGATTTAGAACCTTATCTCTGAACCGGATAACCTTTTTGTTCCCATTCAATCATACCACCTAAAACAAAAGAAACATTTGTATAACCTAATCCTATTAATGTAGATGTTGCAACCCTACTTCTGTTATCTGTCCTACAATAAACAATTATGTCTTCATCCTTATCAGCATATAAGATATCATGCATATCACCTATCTCATCATAAGGCATTAAAAATGCATCCCTAATATGGCCTTCTTCATACTCTTGTTCTGTTCTTGCATCTATCAGTTTAAAATCATGCCCATTGTCAATCTTGTCCTTTAATTCATCAACAGTCATGCTTTTCATTTTATCAACCCTATCATCTTATCAATATTCTTTTTACATACATCTTTTTTATACTTCTTAGCAGCCCCGATCATCTTAACCCTATCTATTTTTATGCCTTTCTTTGCAAACAGCTCTGTGATAAACCCAGAGATAAGATAAGAACTGAACTGAGTCGCATTCACCGGTTCTTTACTTCTATGTGCCCTTTCAAAATCGATCAGTACGGGCTTCTTAGACTTTTTCTCGATAATGATATGTTTATAAGGATGATGCATCTCTTCTTTATTTATCTTTAGTTTATCCATCCTAAAACATTGGATAAATATCTGTCTCACTATCTTTTTTATCAGGTTCTTATTATCTTTTGACGAATGTTCAACAAAAATAGGAAAAAACTCACCGTCTATATATTCCATGACTAAAAAATCGTTCTTTTTATCATAATAGATAAAATTAGGGCCAATACTCTTTTCATTTAATATTTTAAGAAAATTGGCTTCATTTTCCATCCTATCAATCGCTTTACTTTCAGCTCTCTTTGTCTTGATAACCACTTTCTCTTTCTTATATTCTCCCATATATAGAATTCCCCTATGGCCTTTGGCAAAATAAGTAGTATTTTTTATATCTGTTAATTTCATATTTTATAGAAAAAGTGTCTAATTTTAAATATTTAGCGATTTATTTTGATGGCAAACCAGACATAGCCTTTAAGCCTTGAACTGCATAGCCCAAATCTACACCTTCAACTCCAGGTAGTCTTCCTGCAGCTATTTCCAATGCACCAATCACCTGAGGTAGCCCTACCCGAGCATGGACTACTAAAGGATCAGACCACGGTCCGTTGTTAGTGTTATTGGCTCTCGCAGCTAATAAATATACTCCTGGTTCAACTGTATTAAATATAAACCCATTTGAAGTTGTTGTTCCTATGGCTGGTGAACCACCTTTTGTTAGATTAAAAGCATAAGTATCATACGAAGTAGCCCCTGGAATAGGTTCCCATGATATATTAGCAGAATAAACACTTTGTCCAATAGAGGTTATCGGTTTAGGTATGTCAGATAAAGCACCTTCAATAGATTGTTCAATACTTAGGGCATCACCTGGCGGAGCGAAAAAATGGGGAACAGTACTTCCTGCTGCTAAGATTATATCTGTTATATCTCTTATTGTTCCACCATACTTAAAGATAGTGTCTACCTGACTATCAGCTGTCCAAAAAGTAGCATTAGCATGAGTTGTATCTGTAATTCGTGGATTCATGACATATCCATCTATGGTATTGGCGCTTTCTAATGCCCTCAATTTATTATCTATAACTTCTTGTGCCTGCTGCTGGCTCAAAGGCGCAACGATCTCATCAGCTGAAGCAACACCTCCGATATCAAAAGCACTAGCTACCTTGTTAAGATAATTATCTTTTTTTGAACTTACAGGTATAAATGTAGAATAGGCCAACATAGTCAAGATTGCAGTTAAAACAAGAGGAATTCGAGATCTCATCTTCTTTGGGGTCTGTGTAAGTTTGCCCTAGCTTTTTTAAGGTCCCTATTCCCTTTTCTTCTGCTAGCTAAAGCAATTCCCCCCAAAGCCATAGTAGCTGCTGCTGCAGACTTATATGGAAAATTATTAGTTTTATCATCTAAATGGCCCCTTGAAGTATCTAAGAAGCAACCTGAACTGCCAGATCCACTGCCAGATCCTGTCCCAGAATCTCCGCCAGATCCGCCACCTGATGGTTTTGGTTCAGCAAATGCAAATACAGGATCAGATGGTGGTCCCATCAAGCCATTAACATCTTCATATCTGACAGTAAATACATACCAATTACCACCTGTAACATTTTGACTTATAAGCTTATCAACTTTGTCTCCCACTATAGGGTCTGCAACAGTTGCAGTATATAATCTTGGATTTGAACCTACTAATCCATAATTGATTATTGCTCTTCCGACAAATCTTTCATCAACATCAAATTTAACACCGAAAGCCCCTTGCCCTGTATAACCAGTAGGCTCTGGTTTTGAAATGCCCGTTAGCATTGATTGTAGATCAGCCTGAACATCAGCTGTTCTGCCAGTAGTCATAGATAACACATAAGGTACATGGCTAGATTTAGCAGCTGAGATTAACCTTTCAATATCTGCCTGAGGCATATCTACAGGAATATAATCAATAAAGTGATCAACACCTCCCCCTAAAGTAGGTACTGAGAAAGTAGCATTAACTCTGAAAGATTGACCATTTAAATCCTGAGGATGATCTAATAAATAACCACCATTAATACTATAATCATCTGGATCTTCTGGAACACCTAAACCTTGAAAAACACCTTTTATAGCTGCAGTAGCCTGCGCTTCTGTAACCATCTGGTCTATTGATTGGGCTCTAGCTTGCTGAACTGCAAAAGGTGCTGCAACAGCTGCCACAGCAGCTCCTACTATAACTATTGGTGTATATGGTCTCATTTT
>JBDRQV010000220.1:0-3092 GCA_043826105.1 Nanobdellota archaeon
GTGTTTCCATCATATATTTCCATCCTTACATCCCTCAAGATGCTTCCTACAGGCAACATCTTCTTTAACATTGGAAAATCAATCTTCTGCCTGATATCATTTCTCCATTTCCAATAAAATTTCCTGTTCTTTTTTATAAACTTGTTTCCAACACTCTCAAAAAGATCAGTTCCCTCAAACAGACTTACCTGTCTGATGTTTATCCTCCTTAATAACAGATTATTTTCCAGAACATCTTTCAGGAATCCAATATTTGCCTCATGTGTTTTTTTACTTTCTCCTTTAAGGCCAAATAATAGGTTTATTCCAGGCAAAAACTTAGGCATACCATTATCCCCTTTGTTAGCACCATATTTATTCAATATCTTTATAGCATCTAAAGCGGTTTCTGCATCACAATTTAGATTATTCTCAGAATAGACCTTGGGATCAAAACTTTCAACTCCAAAAGCAGCTACATTGCCGCTTGAGCAATATTTCACTATATCTTTTGTCAGCTGAACATCAGAGACAACTTTGGAAGGATTGACATTATCTATATGCAGGATAATATCCTTAAACATCTCTCTGATATCTCTTAACAGCTCTCCAGCCTTTGGAAATGAATAGAAACAGCTTTGCTTGCCTAATCTGAAATATTTACAGCCCAGATCATAAAACGCTTTTATCTCTTTTACAATATCCTCTTTCTTCCTGAACTCTATCCTATGTTTGATAGGTTCAGTGCAGAAACTGCAGCCTTTAGCTCTGCCGCATCCATGTCCTGTTTCTATCTCGATCATCCTCAGGTCAGGGATCTGCTCAATTATCTTAGCACCATCTACAGAATAATTTGCTATATCATCATAACTAAAATCAAATTTTTCGATCTTATCAAACTTCACATCGCTCTTTTCAAAAAACCGTCCACCCTCAAGTTGAGTCCCAAACACGGCAGGTCCAGTCAATATTTTCTCACAATTAAATCTCTCCAGATAACTGCTGATCTCACTCAATGTACCAGGGATAGCACTTAGATATTTTCCAGGAGTATGCACCCCCAATATCACGATAAGCTTTGAAGTATTTTCAACAATCTCTTTTATTCTTGAAATATTTTTGGTTAGATTATAGATTCGGATATTTGTTTTCCTGTTTATCTCTCTCTTTTTATTGTCCAGATTATAATGGAAAAAGAACCTCAGGTCATCTATAGTTATATAATCAGCTTCTTTTAGACAGCCATATACATATCTTGGATATGTGCCCAAATAAGGTGGAACGCCCAATCCAGCAGGCTCATCTGTATAGCAGTCTAATATGGTTATCATATTCATTAAGATAATCAGTTATCTTTAAATACTTTCTATTTCTAATATATGGAATGATATACCCATTTGCAGACTTTTTTTTAGGATCATTAGTAAGGCTTTTTATTAGAAAAGTCCATGGCATGGAGAACTTGCCAAAACCACCTTTTATTCTTGCAGCTAATCATGAATCCTATCTAGATCCATTTTTGATTATAGCGACAGTAACTCCCAAGCTCAATAAACAGATACATTATCTTGCTATGAAAGGCCGCTTTTGGAATAAGTTTGGGGAGATTATCTCAAGAAAATGGGCAGGATGCGTTCCATTAGATGAAGGCAAGGATAAAGCTATGGCAGAACTTATCAGCCTATTAAAAAAAGGAGAGATAATAGGCATATTTCCAGGAGGTCCACGAAGCTTAGACGGAAATCTGACAAAAGGCAAGACAGGCGCTGTAAGGTTAGCACTAGCAGCTAAGGTACCGATAATACCTATCGGATTAAAAGGGACATATGATATAGCCCCAAAAGACAAGATCATTCCAAACTTAAAAAGATGTGAACTATTCTTTGGCAAACCTATCTATTACACAAGATACTATAAAAAAAAGCTATCAAACAGGTCATTGCACAAATTGACAGATGGATTGATGAGACAGATAGGCAAACTGATAAACAAGAAATATTTATATAGCCGCAGACATTCTTAAGGATCATGAACATCTTGGCTCTGATTCCATCTTATAACCATGGGAAATACCTTCCATTTGTTGTAGAAGATGTAAAAAAATATTGCAAGGATATATTGATAGTAGATGATGGCAGCACAGACAATACTTCTGATATATTACAAAAGCTAAAAGATGTAAACTACATCACCCATCAAGAAAATAAAGGCAAAGGCGCAGCATTAAAAACAGGATTTAAATACGCAATAGACAACAAATATGGTGCAGTTATCACAATAGATGCAGATGGTCAGCACAAGGCATTTGACATCCCAAATTTTATAAAAAAAATACCTGAACATAGTATGATCATCGGAAGCAGGATGCATAATGTAAGAAACATGCCCCTAAGGCGTATCCTGGCAAATTCTATTTCTTCATTTGGCGTATCATTAAAGACAGGTCAGAAAATATATGATTCTCAATCAGGGTTTAGGATGATCAGGACAGATCTTTTAAAAGATATTAAGCTGGATAATGACGGATACCACCTTGAGACCGAGATAATAATAAAATCGATAAAACAAGGCTATAATATAGGCCATATAAACATAGAGACGATCTATGGCAAAGAAACATCACACATAAATCCATTAAAAGCAACATTCAGATTTCTCAAAACATTGTTACAATATTAAGGATCAATATTATGATCAAAAAAGAGACATGCCGTAATATGATCTCCAAATAATTCTTTTTCTTAAAATCGATCAATATTGAAGACGTAGCCATGCCATAGATAAATATCAGCACACTTACCATCAATAACAGTTTAGGTGTATTCAAAGAAAAATAGAACACCAATCCTAACAAAGGATAGTAAAAATATGATTGCACTATCTTCTTGATAAACAACAGGACTATCATCAAAAGGACAATACCAAAAACCAATAGGCTAAATTCTAGATAGATGAATAATAAGCTGCAAATGGCCATGATGCACACTCTTTGCACCAATACAAAATATTTTTTTCCTTGTTTCTGTTCTTCTTTAGAAGCATGCATGATTATCAGTCCGACAACAAGTCCTAAATAAGAAACAAAAGCTGTTAAGTTAGATCCTAAGAAATTC
>JBDRQV010000221.1:0-7199 GCA_043826105.1 Nanobdellota archaeon
CATATATTGTTGAAGATATTGTTGATAATGAAGTTAGAGCTACATTGTTTATTGATGAGGATTTTAAGGAGAAGATAGTGCCACTTAATATTATCTGGGGCGCTACATACACTAATATTAAATCTTTTGAGTACAATGTTGTCAAGAAAGGGGTATATATGGATACTATCGTAGATGAGAGAAGTAGGTTTAATGAAGATTACAGCATGTCTAAAGGCGGTGTAATTTTAGGTAATCTAGATCTAGAGAATGTAAATAATGAAGATATTTCTGATGTTATCTTTGTAAGGATAGTCTAAGGTCTTGGCCATGTTGTGGCCCATTCTGCGTAAGCAAAAACACCTGAACTTATCGCTCCTGTAATGGCTGTTACAGGAACTGATAATGCAAGGCCAATTGGGTTTGTCTTTGCAGAAGTTGCTAATATATCTATGGCTATGGTGGCTACAGTAGTTATCCATTTTGCTGATTCAAGCCATGGATGATTATCTGAATAACAAAAGTTATTAGGATAAGAGCTGTCTCTTGCTGCTGTGACTCTTATGCAATCAACTGTAAATTCTTCGTTGTTGAAGATTCCTGACCACCAGCTTTGGGTTGGACACTCTTTAACTGCATAGTCTATAACTGCAAGAGGCGACAGAGTCTGATCTATTGCAAATTTGCGGTTGAATAATGTGTCTTGTCTGCCTGAGGTATAAGTTTTCTGAAGAAGTTGACTTTCATAGTATGCTTTCTTGACTAATGTAAGCTGTTCAAAAGTATCATCTTCTATATTATTATCTGCTTCAATAGCATGATGATATTGTACAATCTCATTATATGTATCTATTGTATTTAGATAAGGTATTCTTGTTCCGAGGTATTGTTTTTTGATCTGCAAAAGATGTTTTATGGCATGTCCGCTCTCAAAATAACCAATTTTAACGCCTTCTAACTCGCTTGCACGTGACTCTTCATCACCTGATTCTGGAAAAAAGAAGTTGGTATGATAGACAGGATAATAGTTTGTAAACAACATAAGCGCTTCCTGATTTGATTGATATACCCAGTTGCGATAATCATCTAGGGTCCAGCCTAGATTAGATTCATAATTACTGAACCACATAGATGGAGTTGTAGCTCCTGCCCAAAAAGGCAAATCCTTGTAGATATCTTTTTCTTTCTGGCTATACCTGTCAACAACATAATCATATTTTGTAATCCAGTATGGCTCTTTGCTTTCCTTGTCAGGTGCTGTGTTATAATATAGGGAATCTCTTTTTACAGGATCCATTATTATCTTTTCTATCTTATCAGCTGCGCTGTCGCTTATGTCTGATGCTATATATCCCTCTGGATCATAATCGATAACAAATTGATAATATTTAAGCGCATTTGCGTAATCTTCTCTTTTTAGATAATTGTTAGCGAGGTCGAACAATGCAAAAACTATGTAATCTTTATTTGTATCAATCTCTTTGTAGTATATATCATATTTTCTTTGTTCTGAAACTGCCCAAGAGCTGCTGAAATCAAAGTCATAATCATTCCAGTAGAGAGATGCTTTGCCGTCTGCATACCATACGGACTGATAAGGAAGATTGTGATGGCTGCCTTGCTTAACAACTCTGATAGAAGCTGGATTTATCTTTCCTAGATGATTATATACATCTGATCTTTCCTGCCTTATAAAACCAAGCTTTGTTGTCCTAAAATATCCTTCACCCCTTAATGTGACTGTAACAAATTCCTGTGGTGAGTATTTTAGATTAGCTGTATCTATAACCTGGATGGTTGAACGGTCTGATGGGTCGTCTGCTGTCGGCGGCTCTGGAATATAATCTTTTAAATCGAAAGATGCTAAATACATGTCTCTTGCTTTATCATAATCTTGTATGAATGAGTTCCATTCTGTTGTTGCCTGCGCCTTTGCCCTGTTGAATGTAGCTACATCATCAAAATAGCATCTGCTTGGGTTTATTGTCAATATCACATTGCCATCTGTCCCACACATATAGATATCACTCGTACTTTGGGTTAGAGTGCCTATGTCCCATTCATATTCTTCCCCTATCACACCTAAACCGAGATCTGCTCCGGCTATCTCATCTCCATCGCTGCCTGCTTTATCTAATGCATCCCTGAATTCTTCCTCTTCAATATTTGCAGTCATGGATATATCAGGATGGAATAATGTGCAAGGGATATTGTTATTATTCTGCAGCTGTTTCCAGCATGAAATAGTTGACTGTACAAGGGTGTTGATAACATCAGATTCATATCTTGGAAGATTTATTTTGGATGATGTTGTTAAGCTTGTTGATCTCTCTTCAATCTTTTTGTATTCTTCATTACCCATCAGTTCATAGCATTTTCCTGCGATATAATATGCATATGGCCTATAATTTTCTGCTATCGAAGCTATACTTGATTCATAATCTGTGCAGCTGGATATAGAATCTAATTTTGTAAAAACAATCAAGTTAAAAATAGATCTTGCTTCTTCAACAATACCTTTTATTGTTTCATTATCCCAGTATCTTCCTATTATTCTGTTTAATGAATGTAATATCTCAAGATAACAGTCAGTGTTATAGTCTATGGTCTCCATGTCTGAATATATTTTTACTAGATCTTTTTCCAGCACATCAACTGAAACCCTGCCTGTTGCTTTTATCAGGCCTTTATCTGTCTTTTTTGCCAATATTTCCTGGCCCCACCTTGAAAGATCATAAGTCATGGTGCCTCTCCCTACAGGGATATAGCCAGAACCAAAATTATAGTAATCATATTGCGGATCTTTTGAATTAGAACATTTACATTTTGCTTTTGTCAATGTGAGATCTGCTTTACATGGGCTTGCTGCGTAAAACCTCACTGAATTTCGATCACTATCCTTAAATGTCTGAATAAAAAAAGGAGATGTTTGCGGCTGTAGATCATATATCTGCTTCTCTGAGATGCCCATGGGCTGGAGCAAGCCTAATGAATTTCCGCCTACTCCTACTAATTTCTGATTCTTACTATCATAATAAGACATCAATAATCCCATGCCTAATGCAAAAGAATACGGATGTGTAAGACCCCAGTTTACAATCTTTACTGGTGCTGTTACTGAAGTCCTTAATGCTCCTTTTACAGTGCCGCTCACTGGATGCAATAGTGAAAGAGGGGCAGTAAAATCCTTTCCTATTGACTTCAAAGTTGTGCCTAGTCCTTCTAATGAGCCCTGATAAAGCCTGGCTCCTGAATCTTTAGCAAAGTCCATAATAGATGTGAGGGTTCCTCTATTAACGACCAAGTTGTTTGCCAGCTCTTTATCTGCTCTTGCTATCATGCCGGCCGGAAAATATTTTAGCCATGGATAATTAGCCATGATAATGCCCATGTTGATCTCTCCTGCTTCTGTCAATATAGAAGCTGGTGCCCAGGTACTGACCCTTTCAAGAACTAATTTGGCATCTGCTTCGCTAAGATGTGTTAATATATTTCTTGATTTTTCCAGTGATTCCTTCAAAACAACTGCATCTATTTCACCTGCTCTAGTCAATAGGGTATCTATTATCCTTCTTCTTAGGTTTACCCTTACTGCTGCTTCTTCAGCAACCTTTCTGCTTACCTGACCTAGTGGAAATTCAGTCAATCCAACATCATCTAATCTACTGAGCAGAACCTCAATGTCAGCATTTGCTATTCCTTTATATCTCAGTTCAGATGCGAGCTGCTTTTTTAACCTATCATAACCAAGCTCACTTAGAGAGCCATCTGCTTTTAAGAATCTATTACGTGCTACCTCATACCACTTCTGGTACCTTTCCACAACAAAATCAGATATGAACTTTGCGGGCTCTTTGCCTAATCTTTCTGTTAGTTTGAGACCATTTCCGATATTTGATGAACTGAACAATTCGTTAATGATGGTCTTCTTGGCTACAACTATCACATCACGAAAGCTCTTAAACTGCTCACTTATTATTATGAACATACTCCTGCCGCTGCTGTCTGCTATGGATGAAGCGACAACTTTTCCCATGGCATCTATGTTAATTGCCTTGCCTCCCTGCTCTGCCACTTCTGTCACTGCTTTTTTACCTCCTCCTCCAGGTAATAGTACATTAAATATAACATTTAAACCAGCACCTATGGCTACTCCTTTTACAAGTGTACCTATAGGTGAGATTTCCCAATGTGTCTCTTCGCCTTCTGGAAATTTTTCATAGTAAGCTAAGTAATAAGGATCACCATAACCAGCGATGTAATTCAATGCTGAAGATTCAATATGTTGAGGGAGCCTGAAGTCTTTGACAGTGCATTGAAATGTGTTGCCGTTTGCATGGGTGTTTTCTGCATTCCATCTATCATAGGCTTGTTTGCAATCTGAATCTCTGGAAGGCATGTCTAAAATTTTTATAGAGTCTGTCCAGTCGTCATCTGCACATATGTAATAAGCGATTGCAGGATCATTTATCATCGGTGAGGGCGTCATTATGACATTTGCATCAGCAAGAACCTGTTTGCCCAAATCTCCTCCATTAGAGGTGAGCCAATTTTCCAGGTCTTGTTTAGTTAAGGTAGATTCTAATGTGTTTGGATTGATCTTTGCACAATATGTGTCTACGCTGGCGCTTTCTGATTGCTTAAAACAGTCTTTGACAAGTTCTCCGAGCATGGCTAATGATATTTTTTGTTCATCGCTTCCGAATGCCTTGTTCTCGTTGCATATGACGCATGCCTGGCCAAAAGAAACTCCACTACAGGCAGCTGCAGCTGTTGCTGTTGAAACTTCTGCTGGACAATCTGCTAGATTTCTTGTCAAGAATATCTCGTTTGTGCCTGTATTATCAGCACATATGAAAAAAGGAGCTGAAGTTGAAGAGATTGTGCCTAAACTTCTCCAGTCATAATTTTGTGGATTTGTCAAGCCCTGGCCACATAGATCAACCCCTATTTCGCCTGCTTCGCATAATGATTTCTTAAAGTCAGCTTCAGTTATCTGTCCGTTAAAGTCATTAGGGATAGTTATGTGCTTACATAAGATGTTATCAAAACCGTTGGTCTTAAATAGGTTCCAGCAGTTTATCACTTCTGATCTTAGTTGGACAAGAGCATCATCTTTTTCTTTTGGAAGTTGTGTTTGTGCTATGCCTAAATCTGCTTCAGTCACAGCAGCTGTTGTAACCTGGTTAGATGGTTGTGAATTGGAAAGAGTTGTTGAAGAAGATGGGTTGTTGATCAATTTGCCTATTGCCAGGCTGTCAATGCCGTGTTTTAAAGCCTGCATAGAGCATTCTGCTGTTGTGCAGCCTGCCAATGGATGTTGGCCTGTTACAGTTGTTGTCTCTTGTATGCCAAATGCACTTTTTATTGTCTTGCTTATTGATGAAGGGTAGAATGCCATAAATAGAAAAACAATGAATACTGTTATTATAGCTGCATTTATAAAACTGAATCCTTCCCCTTTTTTCATTCTAATCTACACATCCTGCAAGATTGACATCTTCGTAGATACAGACTGTTTTGCCTGTGCCTGATCTAATCAATTTTATATTTTTAACTTTTTGATTTGAGTCATAGCCTATAAAATCAATGCCTGATTGAAATTTGACTATAACTTTTTTTTCAGTGAATTCTCTTGCCTGCCTTTTAGCACAATCATTAGGTGATTTACAGATGCATATGTCATCACCTAGTTCTGGGTCATTTAATGTGTTTTGGCAGGTTACTCTTAGGTATAATCCTTCCTGTATAAAGAAAGGGACTAATCTGTTGTTGCCTGTCTCAAGATTATTGATCTCGTATACTAGATTCTTAAAAGAGTTGGTTGTTGCCTGATTTGGCTTGTCGACGAACATCCCCCACATCTTTACAAAGAAACCGATGAATGCCAGAAAGAGAATTGAGACTATGATGAAACCTATGATGGTCTTCAATGAGATTTCAATGTCTGCTTTACGGTTCATCTTATTATGGGCAACAGTTATGTTCGTTAGATGATTTTAATATCCTATGATTTGGTTCTGTGCCTAGACAGCTTTCTTCATCGCCTGTTTTTACTGAGGGTTTGCAACCAGCAGGTAATGTTTCGACAATACACTCATCTCCTTTTAGATATGCCTGCATACACCATGCTGCCTCACTTGCCCCTTTACCTGCTTCATCTGCTGGCTTTTTTATATCACCAGTTATATTTTTGAAAAAACCTGTGTATATTGCCAGCATTACAAGCAATATGACTAATGCTATTATTGCAGTCACTATTACAGGAAAAGTCATCCCTACTCCTTTCTTATTCATAAATATCAACCTCTTGTTAGTCTTATATCTAAGTAATATTAATCTTGGGAGAATTGGTTTATAAATTTTCTTATTTTATATTTAATTTTGAAAGATATGAATGAAAAAACATCAACAACAATGGCTAATTAAGATGTTATGAATACAAATCCAACAACAACATGGTGTGTTGTTGGATTTATCTTATATTTGTTACTGCTGGAACTAAAGGAGAAATGTCTATGTTGTCTTTGAATATGAATAGTTTAAGTATTAAGAAAGTTAGGATGATCAATGCTATGATAAGTTCTATAATCCTTATCCAGGTTATGTCTTTTAGTTCTATCATTTGGTTAAAAAAATAATTTAGAAGTTTATAATTGTTTGGGTTAATAATTGGATATTATTGACAACAATAATAAGATAAGACTGAAGCATCTGTACACAAACCAGGATCGCAAGTACTAGAAGTTTGACAATTTGCCCTAGTAATAACACTTGTAGGACATTTACAACTCCAACCTGGATGGGCAGCTTGACAAGCTGCATGAGGACTTGCTGCAGCACTTGCTCCAGATTTAACACAACAACAATCTACATCATTTCCTGAATCATCTTTTACTTTGCCCATTGCTTTTTCGGTTGCTACACAAGGCCCATAATGACTCAGATCTGAATCATATATACCTAGTGCTTTACATCTAGATTTACAAGCATTTAATCCTTCTGTGGTTGAACCTACGCCTTTGCTGAATCCGCCGATCTGACCAGTGAATATAGCCCATAGAACTATCAAAACAATAAGAACTATTGCTGCTATTATTATTGTCTGTAAACTTAGGCCTTGCGCTTTTTTCATTTTAATAGATAATAATTAAAATATATAATTTTGTTTAGTTAGTTGATTATCACTAAGTACATCTGCTTGTTGATGAATCACATGC
>JBDRQV010000222.1:0-2453 GCA_043826105.1 Nanobdellota archaeon
ACATAGAATAACCTGATTAAACCCAAACAATTATAAATACTAAAACCCTACTTTTGATTTGATTGTTGTTATAAATTATGGAGGCCAATATTGTCATCTGATAGCAAGGCGTATCAGAGATATGAATGTTTATTCTGAAATTATACCTTACAACGCTCCTTATCAGGATATAGAAAGATTAAGGCCAGACGGCATAATCATGTCAGGAGGTCCATCTTCTGTGAATCAAAAAGGCTCCCCTATGTCTGATAAAGAAATTTTTGACATGGGTATCCCCATATTAGGGATATGCTATGGCCAGCAATTGATAGCAAAACAGCTGGATGGAAAAGTTGTTGCTGATGGGATCAAGGAATATGGTAAAAAGATATTGACTATAAAAAAAGAAGATAGATTATTTCAAGGGTTAAAAGAGAAAGAACAGGTATGGATGTCTCATGGAGACCTTGTTGAAAAACTACCAGATGGATTTATCACGATAGGCAGCACAGATACATGCAAGAATGCTGCAATAGCTGACAATGGAAGAAAGATCTACGGAGTACAGTTCCATCCTGAAGTTGTCCATACGCCAAGCGGAAGTAAGATACTCGAAAATTTTATCTTTAAGATATGTAAAGCAAAGAAAGATTTTCATATCGAAGATATGCCTAAGAAATTGATCCATGATATTAAGAAAACCATAAAAAATGACTCTGTAATAATGGGTATATCTGGTGGTGTTGACAGCACAGTTGCAGCTGTCTTGATAAATAAAGCCATAGGAGAAAAGCTCCATTGCGTATTGATAGACCATGGTCTCTTAAGAAAAGACGAGATAAAAAACATAAAAGAAAAATATGATAAGATGAAGCTGAATGTAGAATATGTAGATGCTTCTAAATTATTCCTTGATAGGTTAAAAGAAGTTGTTGATCCTGAGGAAAAAAGAAAGATAATAGGCCATACATTCATAGAAGTATTCGAAGACAAGGAAAAAGATCTTGCTAAGAAATATAAGGATATCAAATTTTTGGGCATGGGTACAATATACCCAGATAGGATCGAATCTGCCCAGCCATCAAAACAAGCAGACAAGATAAAAAGCCACCATAATCTTACATTGCCTGATAAGATGAAATTAAAGGTCATAGAGCCTATAAACGAGTTCTATAAAGATGATGTGAGAAGATTAGGCGAAGAACTTAAGATTCCTAAAGATATACTCTACAGGCACCCATTTCCTGGCCCTGGACTGGCAGTCAGGATATTAGGTGAAATAACTCCTGACAGGGTAAGGATATTGAGAGAAGCAGACCATATATTTATGTCAGGATTAGAGAAAGACGGATTATATGATGATATATGGCAGGCATTTGCAGCACTCTTGCCGATAAAAACAGTGGGCGTGATGGGAGATGCAAGAACATATGAATATATAATAACTTTAAGGGCCGTCACCTCAAAAGATGCTATGACTGCTGATTGGGCTAAACTGCCGAATGATTTCCTCGAAAATATATCTAATAAGATAATAAACGAAGTTCATGGCGTAAACAGGGTTGTATACGACATCACACAGAAACCACCAGGAACTATAGAATATGAATAAAGTTCCTGCGTGGCACCAGAAACACGAAGTGGTTCTCAGTGCCCCCAGGAACTATAGAGTATGAATAAGTTTCCATTTTAACATAGTAAAAAATCGAAACCTTTATATTGTAGCAAAAATATAATATTTTTAATAAACTAAAAAGGTGATATAATATGGCTGATCCATCATTAGACTATTCTGTAGCAAAAGAATATTTAGCTCCTGGTACTCATAGAAAGATGAGAAACCAGATTGGAATAAATATTGGAAGCGCTGTAGATAAATTCGAAAAAGAGATCCGTGAAAATCAAAAGCCAAAGGATGGCAAAAAATTTGCTCAGGAAGTTGAAAAAGCGGCTATGGCAGCCCTTAGAGAACATCTCCCTATCAAAGATGAAAAAAAGATGGGTTCTATCGCTAAAGCTATTGTCAGGCAAAGCTTAGCGCAATGGTATGGTGTAGATGCCAGACAACTTGAAAAAGGATTAGATGATATTAAGATAGACGATTATGATAATTTCAGAAAAGGTATAGTAGACCAATCAAAAGAACAGATGAAAAAAAGGCTTTATCATGAAGCTGGTGAGATAATCGAACAACATCTAAAAAATGCAAAATATAGGGGTAAATTATTTGATGCCTCTGAAAAAGATCTAGGTGTGGGCTATACATGGCATGCAAATGCTAGGAAATCAGAGATGGATGGCCATAGGGTTGCAGGCTTGATTGGTGCAGGATTAGAAGGCGAATTATCTAAAAAAACTGTCGAAACCCAGTATAAAAACACATTAGTCTATAAGGCTGGCAAATAATCAATTCTTTTTTTCTTAAATTTTATTGTTAAAAAACGAAAGTTTTAAATAGTAGATAACCACTACAT
>JBDRQV010000223.1:0-9110 GCA_043826105.1 Nanobdellota archaeon
AGAAGAAAAAGAAGAGCTCAAAGAAGAGATTCCTGAAAAAAAGCCAGAGACTGTTGAAAAACCATCTCCTGAAGAAGAGAAAAAAGATATAACAAGAAAAACTGTTCCTGAAGAAAAAGAAGCAAAAGTGATTAAAGAGGCTGCACCTAAAGGGGAAACAGAATCAAAGACTATCCAGGAAAAACAAGAAGAAAATATTGAAGAAGTATTACCTAAAGTCAAAGAAGAGCCAAAAAAAGGTTTTTTTGGAGCTTTAAAAGAAAAGATAATCACAAAAAAGATTGATGAACAAAAATTTGAAAGCCTGTTTTGGGATCTTGAGGTTGCACTATTAGAAAATAACGTAGCTGTAGAAGTTATCGATAAGATAAAAGAAGATCTGAAACAGGATCTGGTCGATAAGCCCTTACTAAGGAATCAGATAGAAAAAACAATTGAAAACACCTTAAAAAAATCGATTAAAGAATTGCTTAATCAGAAATCATATGATCTGTTGGACAAGATTAAAGAAAAAAAGCCATATGTGATCTGTTTTGTAGGTATAAATGGTTCAGGAAAAACAACATCTATAGCAAAGATCGCTAAACTGCTGCAAAACAACAAGATAAGCTGTGTTCTTGCTGCTGCAGACACATTTAGAGCTGCAGCCATTGATCAGCTCCAGCAGCATGCTGACAATCTAGGAGTCAGGTTGATAAAACATGATTATGGCTCTGACCCTGCTGCTGTTGCTTTTGACGCGATCCAGCATGCAAAATCAAAGAATATTGATGTAGTATTGATAGATACAGCTGGTAGGATGCATAGCAACATAAACCTTACTGATGAGATGAAAAAGATAATAAGAGTATCCAAACCAGACCTAAAATTGTTTGTAGGAGAGGCCATAACTGGAAATGATTGCATTGAGCAGGCCCAAAAATTCGATGAAGCCATAGGAATTGACGGCATCATATTATCCAAAGCAGATATCGATGAAAAGGGCGGAGCTGCTGTTTCTGTCAGCTATGTAACTGGAAAACCTATCATTTATTTAGGAACTGGACAGGAATACGAAGATATAGAAAAATTTGATTCTAAGATTATAACTGAAAAATTGGGCTTGGATTCCTAATGAAATTCAATTTCTCCTTCCAAACAAACTCCCTTCTTCAGCTCAACTGGCCTCCAATCATCCTCAACTAGATTAGCATCCAACCATTCTGCAAGCTCCTGAGGATTGCCTATTGTTGCAGACAAAGCGATTATCTGCACATTCTTCAAAAGCTTTCTCAATATAGTTATCAGGATCTCTAAAGTGGGCCCTCTGCCCGGATCATTTAATAGATGAACTTCATCGATTATTACTGTAGATATCTTAGAAAGCCATGGTGTATGGTGTCTTATCAATGAATCCAATTTCTCAGATGTGCATATTATTAGGTCATGCTCTGCCAGATAAGGGTCAGCTGAATCCAGATTGCCTATAGACAAAGCGATTCTCGCTATTCCACTATATCTTCTCTTAAAATCTTTGAACTTCTCAGAAGCCAAAGCCTTCAAAGGAACAATATAAACAGCCTTGCCTTTTCCCTCTAAAATAGAATTTATAGCAGCCAACTCAGCTATCAATGTCTTACCTGAAGCAGTAGGTGTACATACCAATAGGTTCTTTCCGTCTAAAAGCCCATTTTTAACTGCTTTTTCCTGCGCAGGCCTCAATTCTTCTATCTCATTCGAAAGTATCCTATAAAATTTTTCTGGAATATCTATATCTTTTAATAACATTTTAAGAGTGATTTCTTGATTGTTTAATTAATTTATTATTTAAGTCATATTATAACCGATAAATTATAGATTAAAAAGAATGATCATGATTTGACAATAAACTCAACAAAGCAATGTCTTCTAAAGACTTGAATTTTCATATCGACAAAATTATTTAGTTTATTCAATTCCTGAAAAAGATTGTCATAGTCCTCCTTAGAAAGCCATGTACTTATTTTATTGATGCCGTCATTATCGACTCTGGAAAAGACATTTGCAAGAAACCTTGAGAATATATTCTTTTTAGAGGCAACATCTACAAACAATGGCTCTATTATGACTACTTTCTCTTTTGCATACTTTGTTGCGATAGAAACAAGTTTTTTCATCTTGTCCATCGAAAGATGATGCAGTATATCACATAAGATTATTATATCACTGACCTTATAACTTTTCCTATCAAGTATATCACCCATCTTTATATCTCTGCCTTTTCTCTTACCATAATCAACAAAATATTTGTTAAGATCAATACCTGAATAATTACAGCAGGAATATAGATATTTCTTAACCCTGCCATAACCACATGCAGGCTCAAAGACTTTTTTTCCTTTTCCGACCATATCCTTCAATATTTTCAAAGCATCAAAATAAAGAAATTTTATACCCAATGAATATAACCAAGGATGTCTATATTGTATAGCACTATTCTTCATATGCATATAGTTTCAACAAGCTACTATATAAGCTTTTTCATAAAAAAACAAAAAAATTTATATAATTAGACATTTAATTTTTTTAGTATGGCTGCAGAAATGATTGATGGTAAAGAAGTTGCAAAAAAAATAATAGATAAGATTAAAAAAAAGATCAAAGATCTAAAAGTAAAGCCAGGCCTTGCTGTTGTTCTTGTTGGCAATAATCCTGCTTCTCAGGTCTATGTCAATATGAAGGAGAAAAAATGTGAAGAGATAGGATTCCATTCAAAAAAGATCATCTTGCCTGAGAACACAACCGAAGAAGAAGTGTTAAAAGTTGTGGACGATCTTAACCAGGATCCAAAGATACATGGTATGCTTGTCCAGTTGCCTTTGCCTAAACATATTGATGAACAATTGATCATAGACGCTATTGTACCCCATAAGGATGCTGACGGCTTTAACCCTATAAATATGGGCAACCTTTTCATTAACAACAATCTGATTGTTCCTGCTACGCCTAAAGGAGTTATGAAACTTATTGACTCAACTGGTGTTGATTTAGAAGGAAAATATGCTGTAGTTGTCGGTAGGTCAAATATTGTTGGAAAACCAATATCTATCTTATTGCAGCAAAGAAACTGCACTGTTACAATGTGTCATTCCAAAACAAAAGATCTGACACAATACACCAAAAAAGCAGATATCCTGATTGCTGCAGTTGGTGTAGCAAGATTGATCAAAAAAGACATGGTTAGATCAGGTGCAATAGTCATAGATGTAGGCACAAACAGGGTCTACGACAAATTAGTAGGAGATGTTGATGAAGAGGTAAAAAAAGTTGCTGGCTACTTGACACCTGTGCCTGGCGGCGTTGGACCGATGACTATCGCATGCTTGATGGAAAATACATTAGAATGTCTTGAATTGCAGAAGAGAATCCTATAATATTTGACCTTATCCAAAACCTTTATAAACTATATAAATTCTCTTGTTTCACGGTGGTTTAAAATACTGAAAATTGCCGTACTCGGAAGCACAAAAGGAACAGATTTACAGGCTGTAATAGATGCTATAGAATCTGAACATCTGAGGGGAACAGAGATCGCATTTGTTCTTTCCAACAAAGAAGATGCAATAATTCTTGAAAGGGCTAAAAAACATAACCTAAAAGCTATTTTTCTTGATCCTAAAAACACAAACAGGGAACAATATGACAAACATCTCGACAAATTATTAAAAGAGCATGATGTGGATCTTGTATTGTTGATAGGCTATATGAAATTGATGTCAGGATGGTTTGTAGATAAATGGAAAAACAAAGTTATGAATATCCATCCTAGCCTATTGCCTTCATTCGCAGGTGGCATGGACAGAAATGTACATGAAGATGTGTTAAAATATGGTTGCAAGATAACAGGCTGCTCATTGATATTCATCGATGAAGGTGCTGACACAGGCCCGATCATTCTTCAAAAAGCTATCAATATCAGTGAAGATGAAACAATTAACAGCTTGAAGGAAAAAGTCCAGGAAGCTGAACAAGAAGTTATCATAAGAGGGATAGAGCTTTACAGAGACAGAAAATTAAAGATAGAAGGACGTATTGTCCATATTTTAGATTAAGATGAAAGCATTGATATCAGTTTCAAACAAGACAGGTATTGTTGAATTTGCTAAAGAGTTGGATAAACTAGGTACAGACATATTATCCACAGGCGGAACAGCAAAAGCCTTGAAAGATGCAGGCATTAAAGTAAAAGATGTTTCTGATTATACTGGTTTTCCAGAGATGATGGATGGTAGAGTAAAGACATTACATCCAAAGATCCATGGCGGATTATTGGCCCTGAGGAATAATAAAGAACATATGAAACAAGCTAAAGAGCATAATATTGAGATGATAGATATTGTAGTCGTTAACTTATATCCATTTGAACAGACAGTATCAAAAAAAGAATGTAAATTTGATGATGCTATTGAAAATATCGATATTGGCGGCCCCTCTATGTTAAGGTCTGCGGCTAAAAATTTTGAGTCTGTCGCTGTGATAGTAGATCCCACTGATTATCCAAAAATAATCGAACAGTTAAAAGAGAATAAAAAGATAAAAAAAGAAACATTGAAAGAGCTTGCAATAAAAGCTTTTAAACATACTGGCAGGTATGACAGCATCATAGGGGATTATCTATGCCAATGTAAAAAAGCAAAAGAGATGCCTCAAACATTAAACCTAACATTTGACAAGATCAGAGATTTAAGATATGGCGAAAACCCACATCAGATAGCTGCTTTCTATAAAGAACCGTTTCAAAATGAATCATCTATGGTAACAGCTAAGGTAGTTATGGAAGGAAAAGAGATCTCATTCAATAATATATTAGATGGTGATGCTGCTTTTGAATTGATCAAAGAGTTTAAAGAACCGACAGTAGCAGTTATCAAGCATTGTAATCCTTGTGGTGTTGCTTCCCGTAAAACAATTGAAAAAGCTTTTGAAGACGCCTATAATGTTGACTCGATGTCTGCATTTGGATGCGTCATTGCTATGAACGAAACCTGTACATTAAAAGTTGCTGAGATGGCAAAGGGAAAATACATTGAATTGATCATTGCACCTAAATTTGAAGATGATGCTTTAGAATTTCTAAAAAACAATAAGAAAAATATTCGTCTGTTGGAAACAGGCCCTATAAAAAGATCTGACGAAGGATATACCTTGAAAAAAGTTGTTGGTGGAGCCCTGATACAGACCAGAGAATGGCCAGATATCGATAAGATTCAATTAAAAGTTGTAACAGAAAGAAAACCATCTAAAGAAGAATTAGAAGATCTGAAGTTTGCTTTTAAGGTCAATAAGCATACTAAATCAAATTCAGTTGTCTTCTGCAAGGATAAGACAGCTTATGGATTAGGTGTTGGCCAGATGTCCAGAGTTGATGCTTCTATCATTGCCAAAAGAAAAGCAGATGGCAGAGCTAAAGGCGGTGTTATGAGTTCAGACGCATTCTTTCCTTTCAGAGACGCTGTAGACGCAGCAGCAGAAGCAGGAATCAAAGCTGTTATCCATCCGGGTGGTTCGATCAGAGATGATGAAGTTATTCGAGCTGCAAATGAGCACAATATGGCAATGGTATTTTCTGGAGTTAGGTTGTTTAAGCATTAACCAACATATAATGTTTTTGGCTACTTTTCTAAAAAGTAGCGAATCCGAAGGATTCCTTCTTTTTCCCAAGTTTTTTTCGTAAGAAAAAAAGCTGTGGCAATGGTATTTTCTGGAGTTAGGTTGTTTAAACACTGAGTTATAACTACATTTTCCGAAATATTTAAATATATGTAGTGATAACTATTATGATATGAAAATTAATATAAGGGAAGTTAAAGGAAAAAAGTATGCTTATTTAGAAAAATCAATAAGAGTTAAAGAGAAAACTAGAAAGATTTCTAAATATCTAGGTCCCTTGGATAACATCAATAAAAATGATTTAAATAAACTAAAAAAAGAATTTGGGCAGGAATTCATACAAAAAGAGGTAAATCTGAGAACTAGATTATTGGATATAAAAAGATTTGAATATCCTTTTTCTTTAGAAGAAATAAAAAAAATAGAAGAGATGAATCTAAAATATCATAAGATAATCAAAGATCTACATACAAAGAGCGTTGAAGATTTAAATAAAAGATTCATAGCAAACTATGTTTTCGAAAGCAATGCCTTGGAAGGAAATTCTTTGACTCTTAAGAATGTTGCAGAAGTTGTATTTGAAGACAGGATAAGTCAGGGAAAAGATTTAAGAGAGGTATATGATGCTCAAAATTCTTATAACCTATTCTTATTTTTAAAAAAAACAAGATCTAATATTGATCATGATTTTATTATCAAAATTCATTCATTGCTGATGAAAAAAATAGATGATAGATTAGGATATAGGCAAGAGTCCATTGTTTTGTTAGGCAAGGCAACAGAATTAGCAGCTCCTGAAGATATTTATAGTGAAATGAATAAATTATTAAGATGGTATAAACAGAATGAAGATAGATTATATGTTTTAGAACTCGCTTTCAAGTTTCATGCTAAATTTGAGAAGATACATCCTTTTTGTGACGGAAATGGGAGAGTAGGAAGATTTTTGCTTAATTATATCTTGATGAAAAAAAACTATTTCCCGATTATTATCCGAAAAACATCTCGGAACAAGTATATTAAAGCTTTAGAATCTGCAGATATTAATAAGTGGATAGTTTTGATGAGATTTGCTTTAAGCACATATAAGTTAACGTTTAGGAACTTTTTTGAAACCTATTATGATCATTTAATTATCACTACAGATAATAACAGATAGTTAGTTATGTGGTGATAACCTAATTATGTTTTCTGGAGTTAGGTTGTTTAAGCATTAAAGCTCAAACTCATCGATAAAACCCATTATGGTCTTATACTTCTCCAGATACTGAAATCCTTTATCTGTCAGGGTTATATGTTTCCTTCCTTTCTTATCTAATATCTCTTTTATAAAACCTTTATTAGCCATCTCTTCAAAATATTCATTAAAGCTTTGAGAAGATAGATTAGATTTCCTTAAAAGAGGAGTAGGCTTGATAGAATTATTGTTCTCCTGAATGATCTTCAAAAAGTCAAATATGACTTCTAGTCTATCTCTTTTTTTCATTTTACCCATTTAAGAACTTTATGGTATATTGCTACAAATATCAATATTGAAACGATTGGGATTATAAATTCTGCTCCAGGCAACAATATCATTATAGGGCCCAACACAAACAGATTCAACAACCAAAATAAAACGACCAAAAGATAAAGCGCCCTGATATTGGATTTCTGCTTCTTATGTGCTTTTAAGATAATCAATATGGTAAATATCAATAAAAATAGTTGGATCAATGAGATTATAAACGGAGACCTGGAAACAAAGGCTATCACAGATATAGCCATAGCAAGAATATTTGAAAACATCAAAAAATGTTCACTGTTGATCTTCCTCCAGACAGTACTGTATGCTAAGAACAATATTGCCATTGTACTAAAATAAGCTACTATCAGATTAGAAATAGGCAAGATATCCCTGCCATACCTGCAAAATTCACATACGATAGTCTGGCTTATTATCAGGATATACAATACCAGCCTAGCCCCATATGCCAGTCCAAAAAACAAAAAAGCATAACGGAAAAACTGTATCCCTTTATGCTTTGTTAATTCATACATCTCTTTTGTTTTAAAATAGACCATCAGACAAAGTATAAGGATAATAACCGAATAGACAAGTTCAATTCCAAATATTACTGGATTAAACATATGATGTGGCGGCATGATTATCACCTAAATAGAAAGTTCTATTTAAACCTTTATAAAAAAAGTGGACTTTAAGTGTACATTTTTACTTCTTCTTGTTTATAAATAAGCTTGTTCATTCTATATGCTATGAAACCGATTATTCAACTGATATATGAAGACATAATTTCAAGATTTGACTATTATGGAGTTATCCATAATCAGATACAAGGAGGTGGAAAAAGATGAAAAAAGGAGTAACATTAGGTATTCTGGGGCTATTGATAGTTAGCTTAGCTTTAGGTGCTTTTGCTTTCAATGGCAAAGGTAATCAAGCAGCTAGAGAAGCACTAGAAACAGGAAACTATGCATCCTGGAAAGAAGCCATGACTTCAGAACTGACTGAAGAAAGGTTTAACCAGATGAAAAACATGCATAGCCAGATGGAAGAAAGGCATGCAGAGATGGAAGGGAATAGAGCTGAGATGGATGCAGCGATTGAGCAAGGCTACGCTGCTTGGAAATCTCTTGTTGAAGAGACACCAAGAGGAAACCATATGCTAGAGATAGTAAATGAAGAAAACTTCGGAACCTTTGTTGCGATGCATGAAGCAAAGCAGAATGGAGACATTGAAACAGCTAAAGCACTGGCTGATGAGCTAGGCTTAGAACAGCCAGGATGTGGTCTTGGAAAAGGAATAGGTCATGGAAAAGATAGATTCATGCCTAATATGCCTTTAGAATAAGGGAGGAGGATATCTCCTCTTTTTTTAATTTTTATTATAATCTCCAATCGATAATAACAAAGATTTAAATAGTTAAAGTTCTAGTTTAAGTATCGGGGGTGTTAATGCTGTACAAAGCAAACAAAGTTATCTCTATTGTTTTTATTCTATTGTGTGCTATGGTGTTCATCTCTTCAACTGGTTATGGTTCTGACAAATTAAATGATAAAACAAAAGAATATCTTAAAGATGTCAAGTACAAAACACAAGTCAAAGATTATATCCTCAAGTTTCATGATTCTGTTGACAGCTCTAAATTAAATAAAAGTTTCCTATAAAAGATAAACAGGGTGTGTTTTATGAAATATAAGGCTTTTCCAATTATTCTTGTTTTATTATTTAGTTCTATGATTACCCTAGCCATCAACTCTCCTTTGCTTGATAACTCATTTGCAACTGTAGTAGGTAATAAAAATATTTTTGACTATGATTATACTTTTAAATATATTAAAAACTACAAATATTTATCTTCAGTAGATTACAAAGATTTGAACGAAAGGAGTAAAACAGTTTTTTTGAAAGTTGGTAATGCAAATACTCTAATCAAAGGTTTTATTCTTAATGAAAAAAAATATGCAATCCATTTGGTGG
>JBDRQV010000224.1:0-14294 GCA_043826105.1 Nanobdellota archaeon
AGATTAAATTACCATTATTCAATAAAAAGGAACTGCCTGAATTACCTAAGCCTCCTGTCCATCCTGAATTTAAATTGCCGAAGCTGCCTGAGCTGAAACCTGTCCATGAAAAACAAGTCCATAAGAAGCATAAAAAATCAAAGAAATCATTATTAGCTTTAATCAAAAATAAACATAAAGAAGTGAAGAAGAGTCTGGAACAGAAGAGGGAAGAATTCTTAGAACATCAGAAAAAGCTGCAGAAACAGAGAGAGAAAGAAGCAAAGAAGAGAGAAGAAGAAAATAAGAAACTGCTTGAAGAAAGAAGAATAAAAGAAGAAGAAATCAGGAAACAGAGAGAAAAAGAGGCTAAAAAGGCAGCGGAAGAAAGAAAAAAGAGGGAAGAAGAACAGAGAAAACAAGCAGAGAAAAGAAAAGAAAAGATTGAGAAAAAGAAAGAGGAAATTGAAGAGAAAAAGAGAAAAAGGCTTGAGTTAAAACTTCAAAATCTTCTCCATGAAAAACAACATAAATTGGAACAGAGAAAAAAGTTAGAAGAGATAAGACAAAGAGAAAAAGAAGAAAGGATGGAGAGAATAAAAGAAAAAGAAAAGAGATTATTGTTCAAGGAAAGGCAAAAAGAATTAGGCCAATTAAGGAAAGAGAAAAAGACAGATCATCTCAAGATCAAATTGCCTTTATTTAAAAAACAAGAGATGTTACCTTTGCCCCCATTACCGACGCTTGAAAAAGCAAAATTACCTGAATTAAAACATGTTCATGGAAAGGTCCATGTTCATGAAAAACCAGTCCATGAGAAGCATAAAAAACCAAAAAAATCATTGTTAGATATAATAAAAGATAAGAATAAAGAAATCCAGAAGAATCTGGAAGAGAAAAGAAAAGAATCATCAAAACATCAGAAAGAACTGCAGAAACAAAGAGAGAAAGAAGCAAAGAAGAGAGAAGCGGAACATAAGAAATTAGAATTAGAAAAACAGAAAAAATTAATCGAGCAAAAGAAAGCGCAAGAGAAAAGAGAAAAGGAATTAATCAAGCAAAGGGAGCTAGAGGAAAGGAGAAGGGCAAAAGAAGAAGCAAAAATTAGGGAAGAAAGGGCAAAAGAGAGAAAAGAGCTAGATAGATTAAGGATTAAACCGCTTTCTGAAATTGAGATTGATGTGCCTGAGACTAGATTAAGGCTGCCTAAGATAGAGCCTAAAAAAGAAGAAGCTGAGATTGAAGAAGCAATATCAAAAGTAAAACAAAAGCCAGAGCTTCCTCCTTTGGATTATATCAACAAAAGAATATTTGAAGCCAGAGATGCTTTATTGGAGTTTAAATTTGATCAGGCAAGGCATATCTATGTAGATATACTCAAGAAATATAATGGATTGGACAATAAAGATAAATTGAGGATCTACGAAGCGGTTAAAGAATTATATGTTGAAAGGAAATCTGCAGAGAGATTATTTAAGCGAAAGTAGTATTTTATCAACTTTTTTTCTTAAATCCTCTAATGAACCATTGTTAATAACTATAAAATCAGCTATATCCATACAATTATTGATTTCCTGGCCTTTTGTTTTTCCACGGTTTTCTAAATTATCGGATCTTTTAAATTCTTTATATGATGTTGGGTCACCTGCTCTGCATCTTTTTCTAATCCTGTCATATCTTGTCCTGGGCGGAGCAACAACCCCTATAAGGTAAAAATCTCCTTTTTTTCTAAATTCAATGATCTCATCAACATTCCTTATACCATCTACAACAGCCTTATCTGTCTTTATCTTTTTTAACATAATCTTTGAAAGAATACCCCAATTTTTTGTCTCTTTTTTTATGTCTATCCCTAGTTTTTGAAGGTTTTTTCTTGTCGGTTCAGTGTTTCTCTGCTTGGCCAATCCCCTCAATATATCTGAGTAGACATAATGTTCAAATCCTTGCTTTTCTAGCTGTTTTACTATCTCTCCTTTGCCAGAGGCCATCGGGCCAGTCAGTCCAATTATCATTTTGACCATACAAATCTATTTAAATTAATAATATTTGCGGTTTTATATGCAAAGAAGAGTATATACCTTAACAGGATTACCACCTGAAGTTGTAGCTGTAGCTTTTGCTAAATGCAGCAGATCACCAGAACCCTTTGATAAGATTGCCAGTGAACTTAATGAAGATAAGTCTAGACAGTTCCATGAGAAGTGGGTCGTAGGGTATGGTCATAGCTCTGTTGCAGAGCATGCTGTTCTTTCTTTAGCTATTGAAAATGTATCTATCTTAGCTACTAAAGTTATTGAGGATAATAGGCTGGCTTCATATACAGAAAAGTCTACACGTTATCAGGTTTTTGATAAAGAACACTACTATAAGCCAAAGAGATTAATGGAATCGAAGTTTAAGCATATATATGAGGAGACATCTGATTTTATCATGGATACATATATAGGCTTGTTCCCGAAGATGGTTGAGTTTTTTAAGAACAAATTTCCTAATGCAAAAGAGATTGAGATAAAGAATATGGCTTGTGATACTTTGAGATACTTGTTGCCAGTATCTGCTTTGACTAATCTAGGGATGACAGTGAATGCGCGTAACTTAGAATGGGGCATAGCTAAATTGATGACTCATCCTCTTGAAGAGCTTAATGAGATAGGTGATGAAATTAAAAAAGCGGCATTGAAGAATGTCCCTACACTGATCAAGTACACAGAACCTAATAAATATCTTGGTGAAACGATAGACGGGATGGGTAGATTAAGCAGACGTATTCTTGAGAATATCCAACCTGAAAATAAAAACGGAGTTATATTAGTTGAATATGATGCAGATGCTGAAAATAAAATAATAACTTCTTTACTTTATAGGTTTTCACATCTTTCTTATAATCAGGTAAAGGGAAAGGTAAAAACTCTTACTCAAGAGGAGAAAGAAAATATAATTGATGAATCATTAAAAAGATTAGATAGATTTGACAGGCCATTGAGAGAGTTAGAGGCGGTTTATTACACATTTGATGTTTTGATGGATTATGGTGCTTTTAGAGATGTCCAAAGGCATAGGATGTGCACACAGACTAATCAGGATTTTACAGTAGAGCATGGTTATAATCTCCCTGACGAGATAAAAGAGGCGGGTTTTGAGGGACAATATTCTGAGTGTATGGAAAGAGCAAAGGGTGCTTTTAACGAAATAGCTTTAGAGATGCCTTATGAAGCGCAATATATCATACCTTTGGCATATAATAAGCGGGTTTTGATGACAATGAATCTTAGGACATTGTTTCATTTCATAAAATTGAGGAGCGGTAAGATGGGCCATATCTCATATAGGAGAGTCGCTCAACAAATGTATGATATAATCAAAGAGAAACAACCATCACTTGCAAAATATATTGAGTGTGATAAATCATGAAAAGCATATTTATAGTTTTAGATGGGCTTGATGGTTCTGGTAAGGGAGAGATGACCAAAAGGCTAAATGATTATCTAGCTAAGAAAGGATTAAAGGTATTGGTCACGCGTGAACCTACAGATGGAAAATACGGCAAGGAGATAAGGAATATCCTAAGGCAGGAAAAAGATCCTAGATCAGGGGCTGAGAAATGCTTAGATCTTTTTGTTAAAGACAGAAAAGAACATCTTGTTCAGGATATTGAGCCTTTTTTAAAAGAAGAAAATGGGGTTGTTATCTGTGATAGATATTATTATTCAACTATAGCTTTCCAACAGACACAAGGCATAGATGTAGAGGATCTGATAATCAAGAATATGGGGTTTAGGACCCCAGATATAGCGTTCATACTTGATCTGCCTGTAGAAATGGCTTTGGAAAGGATTGATAAAAGGGGCGAAGCAAAGGAGAAATTTGAAGAAATTTCTTTTATGAAAGAATTAAGGCAAAATTTCCTCAATTTAAAAAAGAGTATTGCAGATAATATTAATATAATCGATGCTTCTAAAACCAAAGATGTTGTTTTTGATCAGATCAAAAAAGAATTAGATAAATTACTTTGAGCTTTGTTTTTCATAATAGGTATGTACATTGGTGTAAATCTTGTCTTTTTCTTGTTTATTATTTTTTTTAGGGATTAAAGGGAGTATTTTTTCAATATTGAACAAGACTGATGCAATAATCATCGCTATTCCTATGATCCATGCAGGACCGACATAGCTTTTTTGTATCACTATTGGAGTTGTTTCTTTTTCTATAATCGGAATCTTATGGCATGCAAAATCGCTGCCACAATATTCTTCACTTGAACATTCTTTATTTGATCGACATTCTCTATAGCCTAGGTTCACTAACCATGAAAGAAATAAAACTATAATTATAATAATTACAATAGCTGTCAAGCCACCATCTGCTCTCTTGTTCATTGTAATAAAAGAAATATAGAATTAGTATTTAAATCTTTCGTTTTTGTAACTACTATTTAGTAATTAAGCTTCAACTTCTTCATCCTCTTCTAAAGGACGTCCTTTTGGCTTAACAAATCCTTTTAATGTGGTATTCTTCCTTATTGTGTTATAACTTATTTTTGGTTTTTGCATTTTACTTTGCCTCTTTTTTTAATTTTATCAGTGCAATCCAGTAGAACCAAATCCGCCTTCATTTCTAGATGTTTCATCTAATCCAGCTACTTCTTCAAATTCAGCTTGCTCTACTTTTTTAATAACCATCTGGGCTATTTTTTTGCCTTTTTCTATTTTTTGTTCTTCTTGACTATGATTGATGAGTATAATCCCTATCTCTCCTCTGTATCCAGCATCTATTGTTCCAGGGGTATTGACTATGGATAATCCATTTTTTAAAGCTAATCCTGATTTTGGCCTTATTTGCGCTTCATAACCTATGGGTATCGCTATCTTAATTCCTGTTGAGACTAATGTACGCTCTCCAGGCTTTAAGTTATATTCTTCTGTAGAATAAAGGTCAACTCCTGCATCTCCTTCATGGGCGTAGCTTGGAATAACAGCATTGTCTTTGATTTTTTGTATTTTTATTGCGACCATTTTAGAAGTTTATATTTTTTTAAGATTAGGTTATATTTAAATAATGTTATGATTAAACCTATATACTGGAATTAGTGAAAATTAATTAGTTTTCAGATCATTAAGTGTTATCAGTTCATGAGATATGATGCTTGCGTCTCTAGCGTCTACTTTAATATTCAGTGTATTGAGGGATTGAGTTATAAATGTGATGTTGTACAATGTTTTGTTGTCTAGGTTTTGAAGGATTATCATCTCTTTTAAAGGAATCTCTTTTGGATACTCTTTTTGCTGGAAATCTCTTACTATGTTCCTTGCATGATCTATATCTATCTTTATCTCATCGATAGGCAGTTTCTGTATTTTTGTGTCTGGCTTTTTGAATATCTCAGCTTCTTGGATTATATCTATTGAATCTTTTTTTATAACAAATGTAGTTATTGTGTCATTTGGGTTATAGAATCCAATCTGCCAATCATCTTTATTGGCTTCGTCATTCATCTTGAATATATGGGCTAGGGATGAAGTCAGATAATCTTTCTTCCATTTTTTGAATTCTTCAGAGGATTCCAGCTTTTTTATTATGTTTTTTACCTGCATATGCTTTTGGAAAAGAGTATAATTTAAATATGTTTGGGTAATCATATTTATCATGATCTCGAAAAAGCAGAAAGAGAGTCTGTATAGGCAAGGATATAGATTGGTCGGAGAGCATTCTGCTGTAAAGCCATGTATGTGGGTAAAGAAGTCTTTATGTGATAAGGGAGTTTGTTATAAGGAGCAGTTTTATGATACTAAAGCGCATAGATGCGTGCAGATGACTCCTGCTTTGTTTTGCGGGCATAGGTGTATATGGTGCTGGAGAGATATTGAATTTACTGAGCCCAAATTCAGCGGCAAAGTTGATGATCCATCAAAGATTGTATCGGATTGTATTTCAGCCAATAAAAAATTTTTAGAGGGGTTTGGAGGCAATAAAAACACAAATTGGAAAAAGTATGGGGAAATAGGTACGCCTCAGCAGTTTGCTATTTCGCTTTCTGGAGAGCCCACATTGTATCCTAAGCTACCTGAGCTTATTTTGGAGTTACATAAAAGGGGGATAAATCAGTTTTTAGTTACAAACGGAACAAATCCCGCTATGCTACAGAAATTGCTTGATTGGAAAGCACAGCCTACCCAACTTTATATCACTTTACCTGCTCCAGACAAAGAGACTTACCTTAATGTTTGCAGACCACTTATCAAGAACGGTTGGAGCAAAATTTTGAAATCGTTATCATTAATATCTAAGTTTAAAAGAAATGTTATCAGGTTGACGCTTGTTAAGGACGTAAATATGATTGAACCTGAGAAATATGCTAAGCTGATCAAGAAGTATAAGCCAAAATATGTTGAGTGTAAAGCGTATATGTGGGTTGGTTATTCACAGAAAAGGTTAAAAAAAGAGAATATGCCTTTGCATGATGAGATCCGGAAGTTTGCTTTAGAAATCGCTTTGAATAGCGGTTATAGATTATTTGATGAGAAGAAAGAGAGCAGAGTTGTTCTCTTAAGGATATAATCTATTTTCTAGTTCCAAAAAGTTTAAATATAAGTAACATATAGATTATGTGGTGATGCATATGTTTGATAAATTCCTAGGAAAAATGAGTGAAGCTGAGAAAAAAGAGTATCATCTTGGTCTTTGGCAATTAAAAACCATGTTTGCAAAAGAAGAAGAATTTTCAGTACATTATTTTGAGCATGGTTTTGATACAGGTTATAAAGATGTTATTAAAGCGTTTGAGAATGCGAACCCAAGGGGCAAGGTGGACGATGCAGGCAGTTTTTTACGTTATATTGACTCTTTTTTTCATAAAGATGAACATGTATTACGAGATTTTGATAAACAGTCCCTATCTAAACAGGCGTTTTCTGTAGGGCTTGGCTTAGGACATTTTCTTGGTTTTATTGAGGCTTGTATGGTTGAAGGTGATTTAAATGTCAGGTTTAAATCGGTTATGGATAAGAGCTACAAATCGATAGGAAATAGAATAATACCATTTTTACAAATACTTAAAAAATGTAATGCTACCTCATTTATCAAATCAAGATTGAATTCGTATAAGTTTAGGATTATGGGAAACGGGGCGCTTAAATTATTCCAAATGATCCAGCAAAACTTATAGTTGTATAATCGTCTACACCTAGGAGATAAGATCATTAGTTGAGTGACTATCTTAAATTGGTTCTAAGCAAAAAGTTTTAATATTGTCTTTATCCACTTTGTTTATTCTGGGTGAGTTGGTATGAAACAAGGTGATCATATGATACTGGAAGACAATGTGAATTATAGTTAGAGATGCTTGAGACTAGACTAAGAGTTTTTCAATAGGGGGTTCCTGATCTGATCGATGAGTATAAATAATTTCTTTATTATCTTGACATAGTTTTCAGCTTTCCTGTTGTAGGCAAGGGACTCGCGAAACTTAGATATCCATTTGATCTGCATTTTAGAAATTATGGAGCAGGGACTATGATACCTCAATTAAAGAGGGCTGCTCGTCCGGTAAGAGAAGTAGGCGACTATGCATCTTAGGAGCAAAGAAATAATCGGCAATCAAGTTAGACAAAGCGGTATTGAGTATGGAATCACTAGCTAAGACTTTGGAGAAACAGATTGAACCATTGCTCAATGAGGCAATATAACAAGTCGGAGCGCAGCCAAAATACCGAAACCCATTTTATTGATCATAGATCAATTATCTCGCCGTCTGCTCCCGGATTGATTATGATTGTGTTCTTTACTTTATCCCTTTTTTTGGCATTTTCATGCAGATGACCTGCGATTGCCAAATCCGGCCTAACTTTTAAGATAAAATCTTTTATGTTTTTGACTCCACAAGGATTTTTACCTATCTTGTCTATATTCGTATTGTAAGGAGGTGCATGGGTAGCTAATATTATTCTCGCATCTTTGTTATTTTCTCTGAATTTTTTGATCTCTTTTTCAAAATTCTTAGATGCTTTTTCAAAATTTCTGTCAATCATCGAGAATCCACCATCACCATAACCTAAGAAAAGGCAATTATCTTTGATGAATGATAGCTTATGGATGTTTATTATGTTTTCAAATTGGTCTACAATTAATTTAAGGCTATTTGGATCTTCATGATTACCGGGGATCATAAGTACCTGCTTGTTTAGTCTGTTCAACTTATTAAGCAGTTTTTCTATATTATTTTCAAATATAGTCAAGTCTCCAGCGCATATCAATATGTCTGCTTTTTTTGCTTTTTCTTTTAATCTTTCAAATGCTGCATTGTTATCATGCATGTCTGCAAAAGCTAATATCTTCATATTTAGTCTAGATTGAGAGGTTATATTTAAAGTTATTTGTAATTACTAATTAATGGTTAAATAATGGAAAGTTTTATAAAATGGATTGAAATTTGGTGGCTTATGGTAAGAACAAATCTTTTGCAGCCTAGTGATGTTGCTTCTGATAGGTATAGTAGAGATCAGCAGATTGTGAGAATATTTAATTTAGGTCAATATGATCTAGATAGAGTCAGACAACATACTTATCTTATTGATAGATTAGAGGAAGCTGCAAGGACAATAGTAGCTAGGCTTACTGAATCAGGTCTTGATCCGATGCTTATCCCATCACAATTAACTTTAGCAAATTTAGCAATGGTTGCTGATGATGGGTCTTATAACAAAAGCCCACCAATGCAGGCTGCAAATACTGCTTTGAAGAGAGCGTATAAAAAAAGAAAAGCAGCTATTTTTGAGGAATATGGTTTAGATGTACCTTATACTCAATTCTTGAGGGAGGATATAGGTTTATATGCAGGTAATCTATACGATGCTAAGAAGCGATGGAAAGGAATGGATGTTTCTAAATATGATTGGTTAAAAGATGTTAGGGTGCCTACTGATATATCTCAAGATGTTGCTATACTATTAGGAATATACATTTCACATATGCAGATCAATCCTGCTAATGAAAAAGGAAGGAGTGAGAATAGTTTTGAAATGTATGGTAGAAATATTGATTTTGAATTATACACTGAAATTGTTATCCCTTTGATCAGAAAGATACACAATATTCAACCATTATTACCTGGACAAGATGAAGGGGACATTCTTGTAAGTTATGATAATTTTTCATACGATCTTCCTGCATTAGAGATCAGTTCACGTGCAGTTGTCAGTTGGTTAAGGGATGGAATTAAAATGTCAAGGGATAAAGGAGATAGGAGAGTTCCAAAATTAGAAGGTATTGAACAGAAGTTGGGTTTTTTAAAGGGATTTATTGCAGCTGAGGCAAGTATATATCAATATTCAGATAAATCACAAGTTAGGATATATCCTGTTAACCCAGATCTAAGCCAAGATATTGTTGATTTATCTAAAAGTCTAGATCTTAATCCATTATTTAATGAAGGAAGTAATTATATAAACTTTAATCTTACTGATCTTATAAATATGATACAAATGGGAATATTTGTAAATCCTTATCATGTACAGCAGACTTATAACTTAGGAAATAAGATTATAGAGCCATCTTTTAAAAGAAAACTATCATCTGGTGAGCTAGAGTTATTGGCATTCTTACATAATTGTAATGTTGATCATGGTCAAATAACACAACATCTTTCAATAGGGGATCAATCAATAAATTATCATCTTAATATAGCTAGATTGATGGGTATAAGGGTCACTAAAAGGAAACCGGGTTTTGGCAGAACTTCTTTAGTTAGGGATATAGGGGATGTACTTAAGCAATGGGAAGGAGTTATGTTAGCAAAATATGATTAATCAAATAACACTATAATAGTCTTCCAGAACAATCTTATCAACATCTTTGGCATCTTTTATAGCATATAACCTGCCATTCCCTAATTCACTGATCTTTTTAGCTAATTCTCTGCCTTTTTTATCTAAGTTAATCCCTATAACAGAGATAGTTATGTTTAAATCTTTTGCCCTTGAAACTTCTTCTAATGTTTCTTTTTCAGGTTCTTTGCCTATTGTAGGGAGTGCGTCTGTCAATAGGATCAGATGTTTAGTTATATTTTCATTAGGGAATAACTCAATACTTTTCCTTAAAGTTGAGACAAGGTCTGTCTGTTTTGAAGCTCTTACTTTTGTTATTGCTTTTAATAATTCCATGAAATCAGTCGTGGGTTCGATAACTTCTTTTATCTCAGAGCCAAAAACGATCAATCCTACTTTATCTTTTTCTTCAATCGCTTTGAATGCTAAAGCAACTCCTGCCCTTTTACAAGCATCTATCTTTTTTCCTCTCATCGAACCAGAAGCATCTAATGCATAGATGATATGGGCCTGACCTTTGCTCTGTCTTTCAAAAACTTTTAGATCGGTTTCATGTATATTAGTGTGGCCTCTTCTTATCGCTAACTTTACAGATTTTTTTATTGCTATATCCCTATACCTATCACTTCTTTTAAAGTTCCTGGTCTGTTGTTTAGAACCATGTACTGATACTTTTTTATGTATCTTTTCACCCAAAATACCTTTAGGTATGAGGTTGTCTAATTCTTCAGTATATAGTATTAAAGAAGCAAGTTTTATGCCTTCTTCTGTTATTGAACCGTTCTTATTTATCAGATCATCATCTTTTAATTTGTCAATATTCTTTTTTATGTTTTGTTTTATCTCTTTTTGAAATTCAGGGATCCTGATATTCTTGTCAATGTAATCATCACTATAATTGGTGAGTTCCCTTATCAATGTAGGTCCGAACAATTTTCTGGTCATAGAATAATTCTTAACCAGCTGTTCAAATAATAAGTCAGGTGTAAAAGAATTAAGGCCGACATTAATAGCGTCTTTTATCAGTTTGCCTTCGCTTATCTTTTCTTTATCATTGCTAAGGACAGACCGCATTAATTTATTTTCTTCCAGTTGAGAAGCAAGCTTTCCTTTTTTTTCGTCTATTTCCTGGATTTCTTTGATCTCTGTGTGGCTGTCAAAGTAGATCACGGCTGTCTGCCCCTTTAATCTCCCTTTTTACACAACTATCAAATAATTCTTTTATATATTCTTTAGGATCCTGTAAATATTTAACAGAAGATTTTAATGCAATCCTATGGGCTAAAACAGAGATTATCGCTTCTGCAATATCATCTACATTAACTTTATTTTTTTTATTTATGAATGCATTTGCCTGCGCCCTTTCATATAATCCTATGGACGCTCGCACACTTGGCTTTTTCTCAATCTTTTCATCATTTCTCAGGTCTCTAACAAATTTGAGTGTAAGATTAAGCAGTTTTTCAGGAAATTCTACTATCTTTTTACCTCTTTTCAATACAATCTCTTTTTCAATATCCAATGATTCAGGATATCCCATATATATCAGATCAAATCTATCCAAGAGAACGTCTGACATCTTTTCAGTTGATGAGTCTTCGGGATTCATTGTTCCTATAAATATGAAATCTACATCAAAATCAACATCATAACTTCCTATGGTCGCTTTTTTTTCTGATAATACCTGCAACAGAGCATTCTGGAGTTTTTCAGGGCATCTGTTTAGTTCGTCAAAGAATAATATGCCTTTGTCTGCTTTGAATATTTTTCCTTTTGTAAAAGCTTCTGTGCTCAATGGCCCGAATTTAAGTGCTTTTATCGGATCTATATCGCCTAAGAGATCCTCAGAGGTTAAGTCTGGTGAGCCCTGGACCCTTACAAAGTTCTTTGTCTTTAGAAGTTTAGCAAGATTTTTTGCTAATGTTGTTTTTCCAATTCCTGGCTGACCAACTATTATTACGTGCCTATCTGTCAATAAGGCAGTTTTTAATTGTTGTTTTACATTATCTTGCCCAAGAATTTCATCAAACGGGTCTTTTTCTAATAATTTTTTTTCAAGTTCTTTTGAGATCATTATAAAAAAGAAAAGAATGGGAGTTTATAAATGTTTTAGTTTATTAGCTTGTTTTCTTCCAACCTTTTCTGAAATGTGCTAATCCATCTATTGCGTGAACAATCTCCATTTGAGCTTGTCCTGTCACTCTAAACTCTATATCATGTTCATTTTTTCCTTGTGGAGAATAAATCCAACTGTTATCTAACATTTTGACAAAATTATTTGACATCCCTTTGCCTATTTTAAGAGGATTGCTTTTGGTGGATTGTTCGAGAGCCAGTACATCATCTGGTGTAATCTCGAGCCATTTTTCAGTTTCAACATCATAAAATTCAATACTATTTTTAGGTGAATATTTTTTGACAATGTTTGCAATCCCTTCTCTTGTTCTCCAGTATAATCCTTGTCCATCATGTAAAGTCATACTGTATCTAGGCACTTTATTCTCCTTAATTCCGAGAAATAACAAATATAGACTACCTACGGCATCTTCTGCAGCTAATGGGCCGTTTCCATTTACTTTTGCTTTGAGCCGGATACTTGTTTCGGGTGAAGTATCTAACCCTACTAAAGATGAAATGTCTACAGCATCAGCAGCTTTAACATATGTTTCTTTCTCTCCAATTTCAAATCCTTGTGTATGCAGCTCTACTGTAACAGATACATCTGGGAAGATTGATGCAATATCTGATATCTTTTTGACAGTTGATCGGCTTATTCTATAGTCTCCTATATGGAAATCTACCATAAGATAATCACCATCAAGTTTTGCCCCTTTTTTTGGCATTATAGTTGCCGGATTAAATCCGAATTGATTAAATTTTTCAGCTACTTGTAAAAGGCCATCAATACTCTTGGTGGGTTCTTCTGTTCCTTGTGTTTGTCTTAGGTATTCCATTTTTCTTTCTACCTTGCGTTTCCTTGCATAAAATAATTAAGAATATAGTTGGAAACTAATAACTACTATTTAAATTTTTCTATTTTTACTTATAATTTATATAAAACTTATAAAAATAATCTAATGACCCATATGGATGCTGCTGAGATCAAAGGAATTATCAAGTTATCATCTATCTTTTTTTTGCCAAATTCTATGTTAAATCCTTCTGCAACCATAGCAGTGATGGCACCTAAAGCAGCCTCTATTGAGTTATTAAGTATTAGTACAGCACCTATAAATGCGATTATTGTTCCTGCTAAAGAGCCCTCTAAGAACTTCTTGTCATTGAATGGATGTCTTATCCCTCCAAATTTACCTACTAGATGAGATACGGAGTCTCCTAATGCAAGTATCAATATGGAAGCCATTGCAATATCTTTAGGAAACAATAACACTACTATGAATGCACCTGTTAAGAATAATAAGGCGCCTCTACCAGGAAAGTGGATTATGTCTATATCTCTTTCAAAGTTTTTGAAAAACCAGTAAACGCCAGGAATTTTCATCTTTTTGCTTATGAAACATATAAACACAGCTATGGTTACAATTATGAAGAAACTGATTTTATTCAGTAAGTTATAATGTAATAATATTACTAGGAATATCCCTAGAAACAGATGGAATATTTGTCTTTTTATCTCTTTTCTTGATATTTCCATGATATATTACCTCTTGAATATCTTATATCTTTTTTCTAAATAGATTAAACCAAAACCCACTAAATATCCTAATATGGCTCCAAAAAGGACATCACTTAAGTAATGGACTTTTAAGTAAATCCTGCTAATGGCAATGATAATGGCTAAAATTATCCATGCCCATTTAAATTTATCTAATGCAGGAACTATGGAAAATGCAGTTGCAGAATGTAAGCTTGGAAATGAATAATTTAGAAATGCAAGGATGCTTATGATGGTAGCATCAAATGGCCTTGCTCTGGCAACTACCACTTTTAATATTATCGTTATTATGGTCGAGATGATTATTGAAGACCAAAGCAATGGTATTTTTTGTTTGTTTTCTTTCCATAATGATAATGTAGCTAAAAAGAAGATCAAAAAAATAAAAGTATAGCTTGAGACAATGTTTAATATATAATCAAGTACTGGATTTTCGATCAAATCAATAAATAAAAATATTGTTTTATCAAAAAAAAAGCTTATCGCAAATAGACAGATTACCAATATTGAGATGATTATCTTATTTTTATCAGCCTTCATTTTTTTGCAAATTTGTTTACTAATAATACAGATATAATTCCAAGAACTATCAATGATATGATAGCAAACATATTGGTATTCCATTCTGTTATGCTTATCTTCTTTACAGGGATGCTTAAACAGCCTAGTACCAATCCTAGCAGAAAGTATAATGTCTTGCACTTATCTTTTTTGAATAATGAAGATATAACTCTAGATATAGTAAATGCACCTAATACAGCTCCGATCATAAATGTTAATATCTGAGCCATATCTATATTTTTTAAGGCATTTAACATAGA
>JBDRQV010000225.1:0-14319 GCA_043826105.1 Nanobdellota archaeon
ACTCCTACTGGTGGGCCTATGCCTACTACTCCTACCTCAATACATGCAGCATGGGTTCCATTTAGCTTTGATGTGTTGAAAAGAAGAAGTGGATTTAGTAGAACAGGAATCATCATCAGGTTTAATTGGGGAAGTGGACAAGAAGACTTTAGATATATTGGAAGAAATGGTCCATTCACACTTAGAACAACAGGTGATCTGCCTGTTGGTGTCGATATAATTGCTACTATCTTAACACCTAACTTTATATTTACTGATTGTAATAGGATGGCTCCTGCAGGATATAGGCTGAGATTTGCTACAAGAAATAATGTGACAGTGTTTAGATTGGTTGCTGTATTAGATGGTAGGGTTGGAATGGGATATAAAACCAATACTATGTATTTTGAGATAGATCAAACTGGTACTATCACACCTACGAGCGGAGTGATTGCGCCTGTAACAGGTATTACACCTACACCAAGACCTATGCCTACTACTCCTGGTGGTGGGCCTATGCCTACTAGAACAATTACTCCAACTAGTGGGCTAGTCATGATCACACCCACCAGTGGAATTACTACTCCAACTATGCCTACAATTGGACCTAATATATTGAGATATGCTGGATTTTATTTTGGATTGTATAGATCATCAGTATCAATACACCAATTTAGATTAAGAGATATTGGTGGTGTAATCAAATTCAGATGGGCTGGCGGATCTGAAAATTTTGTTATACCTCAGATTGATGATAGATTTATGACCAGATTGAACCTGATTATAAATAGTATGCTGCCAATCGATACTGAAATAACAGCAAGTTTACAAAATAGAAGTTATGAATTTGTTGGTTGTAGAAGAGCATATCCTCGGAGCCATGTAAAAGACTATGTACCAATTAATGGGGAGATAATGTTCAAACTTAAAGGTGTTATGAGTAATAATGGTTACGAACCAAATTATTTTGCTTTTGCTATTGATCGGATAGGTAGAAGAGGAATTACCCCTACAAGTGGACCTATGCCTACTAGAACGATCACTCCAACTAGTGGACTAGTTATGATCACCCCCACTAGCAGTCGAGGTTTTATAGATATGCGTAAGATTGATTGGTCTCCTAAAGTGATTATGGATAAAAATGATAAGAACCAAAATAGGATGAAGGGTATAATTAAAGAAAGATAAGATGCCTAGAAAAAAGAATATATCAAATGTAAGAGGATCTACAAATGCTTCAAGTAGTGTTCTTGATAAACTTGCAAGAGGAGCTAGATTTACAAAAGATAAGCAGATGACTGGTAAGGGAAAAGGACCTAAAAGAAGCACAGAAGATGTTGGGACTTATCAACCTGCTAAGAGATCACCTAAGCCTAGCAGAACAAAAGTATTGAAAGATAGTACTGTAAAAAGGCAGAGAAGGATGGTCCCTAATAACAGTAAAAAGAACAATTATCCTTATGGGACAGAAGAGAATGTTGTCCGATTAAAGATAGTCTCTCCCTCAAGAACGAGTTATATATTGATCAATAATGCATATGAAATAATGATTGCTACAGATGGATTAAAACCCACATCAAGAGGATATATATGGCTAGTGAATGTATATAATAATAAAGGTGTTGCTGTATTTAATCAACAGATAAACAATAACAATAATACGACATTAAGGCTTACAGGTAATCCTATTCCTAAAGAAGGCACATATAAAATTAGAGCTAAAATAATTGGGAATAATGGTCTGCTTGGTGAAGATGCGGCATTATTCTATATTAAGAGACCTGAAATCACGCAGCCCAATATTGAGCAACCCCCCAAAATTGCAACTCCGGTTCAATATGGACCTAATGAAAGAGAGCTGGAACGAGAGAGTAGAAGAAATAGGAGAGATAATAAAAAAGAAAATGATAGACGTGGGCCTAAGAGGTCTCGTGAAAAGATAGTTGATTGGAATTCCAGACTTCGTCAAGGAGGCAAGTGGGGCAGAGAAGAAGAGATTAAATCTGCAGAAAGAAAAGGACAGATGCCTGCTTATGATGAATCGTTAAATAGACAAGAAGAACAGGAAGCGAGAAGAAGACTTGCTGCTTCTCAAAATGTTCATTTGCGTATTGTTAGTCCTAGTTTAAGTGAGATCATATTAACAAATAGACCCTATAAAATATTGGCTGGAACAGATGGGTTAGTTAGTAGTTCCAGAGGTTATATTTGGTTTTTACAGATGTATAATGGAGTAGGAAAAGTAATAATCAATCAAAAGATAAACAACCAAAATAAAACAACATTAGAAATTGATGGTCCTCTACTAAATATACCTGACAGATATACTATAAAAGTAATTATAATGGGCGATATAGGTGTATTGGCTCAGGCTTCTAGTTATTTTGAAATTAGAGCTCCCAGACCCGGCCTTAAGTTTTTATCACCTGAAGCTGAAAGAAAAGCCCTAAAAAGAAGCAGAAAGAAAGTTAAAGAAGTTCCTGTTGTTAAGGAACCACCTAAGGTTGTGACACGGTATGATCCATCGCTATATGGACTTACTGAAAGAGATAGAGAGAGATGGAATAGAGCAAATAAAAAAGAGAGAGATAAAAGATATGATAGGCGTAAGCCAAAGAGGACTCGTGAGAAAGTAGTTGATTGGAATTCCAGACTTCGTCAAGGAGGCAAGTGGGGTAGAGAAGAAGAGATTAAATCTGCAGAAAGAACAGGACAGATGCCTGCTTATAATAAAGCATTAAACAGGCAAGAAGAACAGGAAGCAAGAAAGGGGTATATGGGCAATGATATGCCAAAATATAAAAATCTTAAATATACAACAATTTGGTGGTTATTTGATACATTAGATCAATTCAATTGGGCAGTCCAAAGGAATCTAAGTCCTGGACAATTAAGAAGAGAGGGGTATGGCACAAATCTTACTGGGCTTAAGCAGCAGAATGGAAATAAACAATTTATTGATAATCCACTTATAGACTTAAGAAAAATAAGCAGTAGCCATATTATTGCATTAGGTGCTTGTTTAAATCCCAATACTGTATATTGGAGATGGGATAAATATGTAGAACCTGGAACAATGATGCCTATCAGCGGAATTAGGCCAACAACCCCCACAACATATGCTCCGACCCCTACCATACCTACGCCAGCTATGCCAAATAGGATGATGAATCTTCCATATAATATTTTTATACAGCAGATACAACAGATAAGAGACATTATGGAATTAAGGTATAAAAGAATAGATAACATAAAAAAAATCAAGTTGTCTATTTTTGAAGATAGTTTGGATTTTAATGGATATGGAAAATTCAACGAAGTAAGATTAGTGATGGTAAAAAATAATATATTTCAATATTATAGGTTAGTGGTTGGAATGAAAGATAGGTTAGATTATATAAACAGGAATTCAACTGATAATTTAAGCGTTGAGATTACAAAAAAATACGCCTCATTTATCCAGCAATTAAAAATAAATCTAGAGAAAGATATAATCATTATTAAAGAATTTGGCAATTGGTTAGATAGTAGGGATAGTCAAGGAAATACTATGAGGCATAATACAATGTGGCCAAAAAGTGAAGCCAGAAAAAAGGTTAAAGAGTATATTTTAAGAGTCCAAGAGGCTTCTAAAAATATAGTAATAATGTTTAATGAAGAGATTACTAAATATTATGGTAGGTTAAAAGAAAGATTTCCGGATCTGGTAGATACTACAAAAAGGAATAGGGAGATACCTATTAGAAGATAAAAAATTATTTCATAACTTTTCCTGGATCAAAAGGCATATTCCTTACCATTGAATCATATATTCTTTCTGCAGATAATTTATCTCCCTTAGCCATATAATGTCTCATTAATTGACCATATCTTTGACAGATTGCTGCATTATATAACCCAATGGTTTGATCCACTACATTATCTATACGATACTTTTCATTAACAACTTGTTTTACATGTGCAGCATTGCCTTTTGCCCTTTCTGGATCTTCAAAAAGATACTTAAAGATGTGGAGCATCCTTTCTACATCTCCTGGCTTTGCACCATAAGCTAGACATGGTTCTACATAAACTTCATGGCTACCATCAATATCTCCCATCAGAACTGGTGTTCCCATAAACATGCCTTCTAAAGCAGATATTGAAAATGTTTCGTGATAACTAGGCAAGACCATAACATCAGAAGCCTTTAAGTATGCAGCTAGTTCTTTTTTATCTGCTACCCAACCGGTATGAATAACATCTTTATGATAATCTGGCCTTACATGAGCCATAACACATGACTTATCATCTACTGGCCAGAAATCGCCGACTAAAAGTAATTTTGCTGTAGGATATTGTTCTTTGATCCTATCAAAGGCTTTTGCTAGATCAGTAGCTCCTTTTGGAGGAGTTATCCTTCCAGAATACATTATGATTGGACCTGAACCTATATCTGCTCTTTTTTGAGCTGCTAATTGAACTACAGATGGATCATCAGCATATTTATGAAAATCCGATCCGTTTGGAATTATCAGTTCTGCATCATTACCCCTCACATGTTCAGAATACCACATCCTGTATTTGTCCCTGGTAAATTCTGTAAGGAACACAAGATTATCTGCCCTTTTTAACAATTCTTCCTGCCAAAAACAAGCATCCCAACTTTTGTACTGATCCATCTCATGCTGTATTGTTGGATCTGTTAAATTTGCTCTGATATGGGCTATCCTTTCTTCTACTTGATCTGGAGAGTGTCCATAACGCTCATAATTTTCAACAAGACCGACATGCGCATTTAATCCATGAACATGGGCTACAATCGGAATATGTTCGCTTCTCTGCCTCAATGCATTTAATTGATCAGTTGTGAAATTACAGGAATGAAGATCAAAAACTGCATATTGCCTAAAATCCCTTTTCAAGAAGTCGGCATAAGGTTCTACTCTGTGTTCAGTATCAGAAATAAATTGTATCATTAAATTATGAGGATCATTAATAATCAAATCAGATTTGATTCCTCTTTCCCTCATACTCTTCCTATAGCTGGCTACTACTGAATCTACTCCGCCGTTTGCTCCCCATGCTGAAAATAATATCTTATCCTCTATCATCTTTAATCACCTAAAAAAGCAACTCTTTTTGATGGGTCCTGTGGCCTAAAATAAAGGTCCAATTCCTGTTGTGCAATATCATTAAATTGACATGCATATTTATTCTTAATTAATGCATGATATAATGAAAACCTCTGAGGGGTTTTTTCTCCTTCCCAGATGTTTAGTAAGCTAGTAGCACGATTGTCTCCTGATTCTTTGGACAAGTCTACTAAACCCATGCTCTTTAAAACATCAATAATATGGTCCTGGAAAGCGATTAAATCATCTTTATCTACTTTATCTAAATCTACAGAGGGATCGAAATCCATGTTTGTGGTTGCCTGATATATCTTTCCTAATTCAGGATGTATCCTTGACAATGATTTTAGATTTTGATAATGGATCATACCTCTTTGATTTGATCTTTGATCCTTACCGTATGGTGTACTTCCCTTAAAATATATATCTCTGACTTCTGGAAATTCCGCACCTATATCACGGACAATGAATCCTAAATCCAAAAGGAGTAATCTCGAATCTTTAGTCAAACCATAATTATCAATACTGCCGTCTGATTTATAGCAACCTCGAGCTAATTCTGATTGCATAGCTGCACAATATCTCTGGACAAGATCACCAATCATGTGAACTAAGCCCTTATCCTCTAGAAGAGTTAATTGTGCCCTTGCCGGAAGTAATTTCTGTTGAACATAAAAATCTGAGTAAGTAGTGCCTCCAATTTGAATAGGAATATCTGTAACTCTACTGATTTTTGCGATAAGGCCACCTAATGATTCTGTAGCTATCTGGTAGGATGATTGTGTCCTATCTGGATGTATTCCTGTAATAAGCTTGATGACAAAATCCCATTCTGGCTTAGTAACGGCAGTAACTTCAAATCCCTTACCGACTATATCTTTGTCAGTTAGTTTGCTATCTGCCAGTATTTCTTTTAACTCCCTTTTATTCATATAAGATATAGAACAATAGTTAGTATATAAATGTTTCGTTTTTGTAATCACTATTTAGTAGTAAACTAATTTAGATTAGCTATAACTTTTTTAATAGTATCATCCCAATCTGAAATGACTTTTTCTTTTGAATAATCTTTAACTACTTTAGTTAGGTTCTTCTTACATTGATCATGTAATTTTTCCCTGTGTTTATAGAAAAAATCCAATCTTTCTGCTAAGCTATCTGGAATCATGTGGTCTTCAATAAAATGACCGCACATCACTTTTTTGGATTTAATGACACATGACCTATCTACTTTCTCAGGCATGGCTGCAGCATCATTCACTAGCACTGGACATCCTGCTGCCATAGCCTCTATTATAGGTATACCAAATCCTTCCATGCTTGAAGGCATGACTAGCAGGTCAATTAAATTATATATTTTGTTCATATACTTTGAATCCCTATAATCCGAATCCAATATGACCTTATCAAATAGACCGTATCTTTTTATCAGGTCATTAAGATCATAAACTGGGCCCCTGTCTTTGATGTTTGTCCTTAATATCAGCCTTACATCTGACTTATTTTGTGAAAAGGTCTTAAAACCTTCAAGAAGCAAAGGGACCTGTTTTTCTCTGCGATTGTCTGCTACAAATCCCACTAAGAACATGTTTTGCAATCCCGTCATCCTCTTTAATGATGATTTGTTATTTAATGGCATATAATCAGTTGGATCGACAAGATGAGGTATTATTTTTAATGATCTTATTTTTTCTCTTTTTAAGAAATTATGTGCAAATCTAGACATTGGTATCAAGCGATCATCAAAATTCTTATAAGGCATAATTGGTGTTTTATCCCTTATGTCTGCGCAAAGTTGAAACCAATGATAAACTGGAACGCCCATCTTTTCTTCTGTTATCTCAAATAGCCTTTCGATATGGTCTAAAAATATTATAAGATCAATATTATAATCTGAGACATATTTTTTTAGGCATTGCTCAACTTCTAATCCGGGGATATGAGGCAATATTTTCCTTCCCTCAAATATTTGTTCTTCAGTTAATTCCCAACCGTAAAAATATACATTGTAACCTTTTTCTATCAATCCCTTATAGACAGGTGTACTTTGAAAAGAAAAGCTTCCTGGATTAAATGGAGATGTTGAAACCCATAATATATTGGTGTTGGATTTGTTCTTTTTGGTCTTATCAAATTTGAAAACTCCTAAATTCTGGCCTTCGAATATCTGGGTAGCTCCTAATCTTAACATTTCATCTTTTTTCCATTGATGTTTGTGTTCTTCGTATGGATTACCTTCGTAAGAACCTTGTGGCATATCTATTATCGGAACACTTACTAATAGGCCCTCTCTTGCCTTTCTTTTCAATTCGTTGATTATCCTTATTCCTTTTTGCTTCTCAAAATGTTCTATCACATCTATTGCTAAGATAAAATCATAAGATTTTAATTTGAAATTAAGATTAGAAATATCATCCAATATTGTCTCGTCATAATATGACCATTGCTCGTTTTTATATGGTTCCCATATCTCTATTCCGGTCAACCTAATGTCCTTATCAGGAAAAGCATCCTTTATCAATTTTCCAAAATTACCATAACCCATGCCCACATCTAATATAGATATTGGTTCTTTTTTATATTGGGATATTTCTCTTAGAATAGGTTCTTGATTTTCAGGTAAACTAAACGGCATATCTGGTTTCTGTTTTTGCTATTTTTATAGTTTTCCTTTTTAATTGATTATCTGCTTAAGAATTTAGTGAAAAATCTGTTTATCGGTGAGTTGTTGATAGGGACATTACCTGTCTTAAAATTGTTAAATTCTTCAATACATTCCACACATGTGAATATTCCATTTTTGGATAAGCTTTTATCAAAATTTTTAAAGAAATTTGAGTTTATAGTATTTTTGATATTATTTATCCTTGATGTGCTAAGAATTTTTTTTAGATCATCTTTTATTGTACCTATCTTTAGATTGCTATTATGTAAAAAGCAACAAGGAATGATAGATCCATCTGAAAAGACAGTTACCTCAAAACAACTTGGATTAAATATAGGGCAGTGTGGAGAATGAGAATACATTATAGGTTCAAACTTATCGGCATATTTACTTTTTATATCCTTAGATAGTATTATAAATTTCTGATTAAATTCTTTAGAATATCTTTCAAGTTTAGAGTGATTAAGAATTGTTGCCCTATCTGCCCTAGCATAATCCACTTTAAGAGTTTCAAATAGGAATTCTATTGTTTTAGGGTAATGCCCTATATTCTTATCTGTGATTATGGATATGACCCCTATCTGTTTATTAGGATCTAATTCTTTTATCTTATTGATCATATTTACTACCCGATCATATGTTCCTTTACTCCTTAACATATCATTTACTTCCCGGTCATAAGAGTCTAAAGAAAACCAAGGAAAAACATTAGGATATCTCATCAAGAGTTCCATCTTTTGATCATCAAGATTAAATCCATTTGTTATCAATCCAATGGACATCCCTTGTTCAGAAATATAATCTATTATCCTGAAAAAATCAGGATGTAAACTAGGTTCACCGCCGGTTATAGTCACTGTTTGGACATTGAATGATTTTGCTTCATTGACTATTTTTTTAATATCTTCATAAGCGATATGCTGTGCTTTTTTCTCATAAAGACAATAGGTGCATTTAGAATTACATACTGAAGTTATGATAAGATTTAATTTTCCTGGATGGTATATTCCTTCCCCCATTTACATATGTAAAGCTGGATTATATAAAAAAGTTACTATTGGATTTCTATTAGCATATGGCAGCTTTGACAAAGTGATGAATACCTTGGTTTAAGTTTTAATACGTTTTCGTCAAATATATTTCCGATAATGCCTTTACCTTCCATATCTATACAACAACTGGTTACTCTGCCATCCCAAAGTATGACTGCCCATTGGTCGGTTATAAAATGGCATGCTTTTTTATTTTCAGTTATTTCCTTTTTTAAACAATAGCTTTTGTGTTTTTTTGCTGTTCCTGCCCAATCATGAAAAAAGTTATTTCTGACTTCTTTTAATAAACCTAATCCCTCACAATTTTTGATTGCTTGTTTAGCATGTTCTGGGCTATGCTCAGAAATGTATAGCTCAGTTAGACCTGCTTCTTTTAAAGCTACTACCTTTTCTCTGGTCAAGAGTATTCCATTTGTACTAAAGACGACAGTATTTACTACATTTTTTGCTAATCTTACATAATCTACTATATCTGGATGGAGTAATGGTTCACCAAAATTATGCAAGCAGATATAATCTTGCCCGAGTTGTTTTAGGAGCTCCAAACTTCTTAGAAATGTTTTAAGAGACATAAAGCCTTTTTTTCTTTTTGAATTAGAATGAGGACAATAACTACATTTTAGATTGCATAAGCATGATACTTCAATAGTGTATATGAACTTCATTATAAATCATTAATTTGAATAATTTAAATATATTTCTATTAACCCATACTGATAAAACCATAAACAATACCTAAGCCGCCTATCAGAATTATCATTAGATTGTAAGCTGGAAAAACAGTTGGAATAATTTGAGGCAAGAATGATGCGATAAATGGTACAAGCCCACCTAAGATAGTCATTGCTGCTATAGCAATAGTAATCATTTTAGAAGGACCCATCATCGTTACGTTTAAGATAGCATAAACAAAACCAAAAACTCCAACAGCAATAATAACTAAAGAATAAGCTGCCCCTGTTGTTGGAAAGGATTCTGGTAAGGCATTAACTGAGGATAAGAAGGGTAATGCGCCTGCTAAAACAATCAAAACTCCAATTATAATCATTACTATACGCAATACTATCACCTCTTACTATATTTTATTACAGGTGTATATAAATTTTGCTATTAAATTATGTTATTACTAATAAGTAATTAAAATAGAAAGATTTATATAATACTCCATCTTATCTTGAAATAATGAAATCACTAATAACTGGCGGAGCTGGATTTGTTGGAAGCCACATAGCTGAAAGATTGATAAATGGAGGATATGGAGTTATAGTTTTAGATAATTTATTTTCTGGTTCTATGGATAATATCCATCTTTTAGAAAAACTTGCTAAAGAAAAAGGCGTTCCTTTTGAATTTCATGAAACAGATATAAGAGAGATTGATAGGACTGCTAGAGCTTTTGGAAAAGAGGTTGATAGTATTTTTCATCTGGCTGCTATCGTAAGTGTACCTTATTCTATGGATCATAAAAAAGAGACTGAAGATGTCAATGTTGGCGGAACTGAGAATATGTTGGCTTTGGCCAATGATTTTGGTGTTAAAAGATTTGTTAATGCTGGTTCTGCAGCAGAGTATGGAAATGAAGAAAGATTACCTGTTAAGGAAAAATATGCTAAAGAAGGAGTGCAGTTAAGCCCGTATGGTGAGACTAAATTTAAGGCTAGTTGGTTGACTGCTGATGCTAAATCTAATGGAAGATATAGTTCTTTAAGACCATTTAATATATATGGGCCAAGACAAGATCCTAAAAGCCCTTATAGCGGTGTAATATCTATTTTTATCGATAAATCCAGAGAGGGGGTATCTTTACCTATCTTAGGAGATGGAAGCCAAACAAGAGATTTTATTTTTGTTGATGATATGGTCGGTGCTTACTTGGCAGCCGCTGGTTATGATCCTGACTCTGAGAAGATTGTAGTTTGTCAACCTGCGATAAGTATGGATGTTGATTATCCCATATTCAATGTTGGAACTGGAAAGAGGGTTACAATAAGGGAATTGGCAGAGACGATTAATCATATTGCTGAAAGTAAAGGTGGAATAGATTATAAAGAAAAGAGAGAAGGAGATATAGTCCATTCTGTTGCAGATATTTCTAAGGCTGTCAGACATCTTGGTTGGAAGCCCGAGATTGGTTTGAGAAAGGGATTAGAAGAGACAGTAAGTTATTTCACTAAATAATAAAATTCTGAGAGATAAATTTATATATAATTAAGATTAATTCTGAGTTTAGAGGTGAAATTTTTGGCAAGGTTATCAGATGTTCTTAGAAGAGGTGCCCCTACACCTACTGGTCATTATATTAAGAGAAATAATGTCATAACGCCTGTTCCGCCTATGACTACTCCTACTGGTGGTTTTCCAGAAAGACCTAGGCCTACCCCTGCTACTCCACGACCACCTACTCCTACAGTTGGTATGCCTAGAAGGATTACTCCTACAGTTGGACCTGGTCATATGATGTTATTTTCTGGTGGGATGCAGACGCCTGTTCCGCCTATGACTACTCCTACTGGTGGTTTTCCAGAAAGACCTAGGCCTACCCCTGCTACTCCACGACCACCTACTCCTACACTACCCAGATTACAAAATATTCAAGAAGAAGTAAGATTACTAAGAATTGCGAGACGTAATCTTGTGTTGTTCCATGGGTCTATAGTAAAATGGAATAGATTAATATCTAATAAAAATAACAGACTAAAAACGATTGATTATTATTGGACTGGCAAGGACACTAATCAAGAAAAAGTTATGGGTGAGTATGGCAATAGACTTATAGAAACAACTCAAAACATGAAAGGATTGATGGATAATATACATTCATTATACAAGCTACCATTACAACCACAAGAAAGAGATGTATTGATAAGATTTTCACAAGCAGTAGATGGTTATTATAATCTTATGTTTAAATTATTCAAATATATAATGGCAATAAGAAGAGGAATTACCCAAACAAATAATCAGTTATTAAGAAATCCTCAACTTATCAATGGAGTGTTTTATCTACAGAAATCAATTACAGGCATCACTCCAAAAATTACAAATATAAGTGAGAGTTTTGCAAGGATATTATATAAAATATTGAGAGTAGAAATTACGAGATTAGAAAGAAGGAGAGCTGCATAGAAACCTTTATATACATTCTAATTAAAAATTATTCTGGTGATAATTATGGGAAGAGATGTTGGTACTGTCAGAAGTCCTCAACAAGTATGTCAGGATATGTTCTTAGAACTCGCTAGAATACAGGGTGATCTGAAAGAGAGATTTGGTATAACTTCTCGAGGTAAGATCGATAAGAAAGTGTTTTCTGATTCAGAATTATTAAGTACTGATCTGTATAAATTCTTTGACTCATTATTCAGATCGATATATGAAGATGCTAAAAGGATCTCTGCAATGGCTAATAATAATCCTTCTTTAATTCCACAAGTAGAAGCGAATCTGGAATCACTACATGAACTTTTTGAAGAAGCGCATAAATCATATAGATATGAACTTAAAAAAGCCCATTTCTTTTGGCAGTTTACACATAAGTTAGATGGCTTGATAAGAAATCAGATTAAGGGTATTAAAAGATTAGAGAGAAAGCATGGTGCTAAAGTAGTTGCAGAAATGAGGAAGAGCGAGAACAGTCGTAAAGAAGCTGGCAAAGAAGCAAGACCAGGCAAGAAAGGAGTAGTTATCCCATTATTTACCAAAAAACAAAGAGGTAATGTGATCCAGTTGCCCGCTAAAATGAAGAGAGCTGCATAGGTGATAAGAAAATGGAAACAATACTTAATAAAAAACCAAAAAAAGTTACAATCATAGAGGGATTTCCCGGATTTGGGTTAGTCTCTACGATTGCATGTGAATTCTTGATAGATCACCTGAAAACAGAACAGATAGGTAAGATAGCTTTTGAAGAGCTGGCTCCGATGGTCGCTATCCATGAAAGTAAAGTAGTCGATCCATTAGGCATATTTTATAGTAAGGAATATAACCTAGTCATAGTACATGCTGTGACTGCATCGCAAGGAAAAGAATGGAAATTGGCTGAAGTTATATTGGATCTGGCTAAGACATTAGAGGCTAAAGAGATCATAAGTCTAGAGGGCGTTGGCGGTGGAAAGATTGTTGGAGAACCAAAAACATTTTATTATGCTTCTGATAAAAAAAGTGAATCTAAGTTTAAAGAGATAGGGATGGAACCATTGAAAGAAGGCATAATAATGGGCGTTACCGGAGCTATATTAACAAAGCAAGGAATACCTTTGAACTGTATTTTCTCTGAAGCACATTCAAATCTTCCAGACAGCAAGGCTGCTGCTAAGATAATTGAAATGTTAGATAAATATCTAGGATTAAAAGTCGATTATAAGCCATTGTTAAAGCAGGCTGAAAAGTTTGAGACTAAACTACAAGGACTGTTAGAAAAAAGTCAACAGGCTCAAGAGATGAGCGATAAGAAGAAACTTAGTTATGTCGGTTGATTATTAACATAAGTTAAATATGCCTGTACTAGTGGAAAATTTCCTAATTTGTCCAGTTGCATAAGAGTTTGCTGTGCTTGAAGTAAGAAGTCGTCTTTTTTTGTTGGTTGGTATCCAGCTTTTTCGATTAAATCAAAAGCGGTTTTTATCTGTGTCAATACGAATGATTCTGGGTTTGTGTCAAATGGCACTTGGTTTAGATCGGCCACTGCATCGTCAAGAGATCTTTGTATCTTGTAAAGTGATTTTTCTGGATTTCTTGGTTTAGATTGTAATATTGAAAGGGCAGCGTCATAAGCTTTGACTGCTCTTTTAGAATCTTTTGTCCTGTATTGATTAGCTGATTGCCTAAGAATACCTATCTTTATACTTCTATCATTAGCCAGTTTAGATAATAATTCATAATCTGGATCAGAGTATTTTAACTCATCTGAATATTTTTTAGAAATATCGTCTATAGAAGCGAGTGCTCCCTGGAACAATGCTTGATCTGTTTTATTGGTTCCAAATCCTTTTCTTATTTTTATTTGGGCGAAGTATGCTAAAGCTACTGCTTCTGCGCCTGCTACAATTGGCCATTTGTTGTCTTTAACAAAATGTACAGCTTGATCAAATCCGTGTCTAGCCACCTCACTAAGACTGGGCATGTTTTGTACATAATCCCATGCTTGTCTAGCTTCGTCGCCTAAATATATTGCGACTAATCCACCTGCAACAGCACTACCTAATACTAGGGCAACGGTTTTTTTCTTAACCATATTGGGAGAGAAGTAGTATTTTGTTTATAAACTTTTTGTTTTTGTTAGTACTTAATGGTAATAACTATTAATCTGATTAGAGATAGTGCAAAATATGATATCTCTACGAATTATCAATCAACAACAATAAATGACATAATTGGATGGTATGTAGTTTATTGGATTGAACCCTCACTTTTTAATCGATGGTTTGTTAAGTGTAGATTATCATATAGATATAGTTAAAAAGAAGGGCATAATTAGTAATAAAACCTAGTATATTTGCATTAAATAACC
>JBDRQV010000226.1:0-2508 GCA_043826105.1 Nanobdellota archaeon
GGAAAATAAATTTATATCTCAATTCATAGGAAAGGATGTATCGCAGATAAAATTAAAAAAAGATCAGGGAGATATAGATGCTGTTACTGGGGCGACAATCTCTTCCAAGGCAGTAATCGATGCTATCCAGTCCCTTGAGACTAAATAGCGACTATAAAAACACTAAGATTGAGACTAAGACTAAGAATGAAAGAAAAAATGACGTGGGAATTTGTAAAAGGTTTATTTAAGCAAAATCCTATATTTAGATTGATATTGGGGCTATGTCCAGCTCTTGCAGTAAGTTCAGCAGTAGAGAATGCTATTGCAATGGGTGCAGCAACAACATTTGTTTTACTAGGTGCTGAATTGGTCGTATCAACATTTAAACAATACATTCCACATAAAATAAGGATTCCAAGCTATATAATGATAATAGGCACATTTGTTACCATAGCTTCATTAGTTATGAAAGCATATACTCCAAAACTTAACGAAGCTTTAGGGATATATCTTCCTCTTATTGTAGTCAATTGTATAATCTTAGGCAGGATAGAGTCATTTGCCTCAAAAAATACAATACCTAAATCTTTGATGGATGCATTAGGTATGGGCATAGGATTCACATTAGGTTTAGTGATTATAAGTTTAATAAGGGAGATATTGGGTACTATGCAGATAAATATGTTTGGTCTGACTTTACTAAAACTTCCATTCGAGCCAGCTATGGCATTTATATTGCCTACAGGGGCATTATTAGTTGTAGGGTTGTTATTGGGAATGTATAATCATATTACGAGGGACGCTAGATAATGGAAAATCTTTTTGCAATACTCATGGGTGCAATGTTAGTAAATAATTTTGTACTTACAAGGTTTTTAGGATTATGCCCTTTCTTTGGCGTAAGCAAAAAAACAAGCCCTGCCTTAGGTATGGGTCTTGCAGTCACATTTGTGATGTCTTTAGCCTCTTTTATAACCTGGATAATATATAGATTTGTCCTATTACCATTAAATATAGAATATCTGCAGATTATCACATTTATCTTGACTATAGCTGTGTTAGTCCAATTTGTAGAATTATTCCTAAAAAGATTCCATGAAAAATTATACAAAGCATTAGGCATATACTTACCACTGATAACTACAAACTGTGCTATCTTAGGCGTAGCTTTCTTAAATGTTCAGAAAAATTACAATCTCATAGAATCTTTGGTCTTTGGAATAAGTGCAGGCCTTGGATTCACTTTGGCCTTATTATTGATGTCAGGGATAAGGGAACGATTAGAATTGGCAAATGTTCCAAAACCCATGCAGGGTGTGCCCATAGCTTTTATTATAGCATCAATAATGTCGATGGCATTCATGGCCTTTAGCGGTATGATAAAATGATTATAGAATCAGTCTTAGTTGTAGGTGGTTTATCTTTAGCCTTTGGCTTAAGCTTAGCTTATTTTGCAAAAAGGTTTGCAGTAAGAACAGACCCAAGGGTAGCAGAAATAAGAAAAGTCCTTCCTGGGGCGAATTGCGGAGCATGTGGTGCAGCAGGATGCGATGCTTTTGCAGAGACCGTTGTCAAAGGTGATCTCCCATTAGATGCTTGTATTCCAGGTCAGCAAGAAGTAGCTAAAAAGATTGCAGATATTCTCGGACAAAAAGTTACAGCAGTAAAAGGGAAGAATGTAGCACAACTTCATTGTAAGGGCACTAAAGAAAACTGTAAAGCCAAATTCAATTACCAAGGGATTAAGACATGCGAATCAGCTTCATTGATACAGGACGGATACAAAGAATGTAGTTATGGTTGTTTAGGCTTTGGAGATTGTGTGATTGTTTGTCCTTTTAATGCTATAGAGATGCAGGATAATGGATTGCCATCAGTAAACAAAGATAAATGCACAGGCTGTGGCAATTGCATTAAAAAATGCCCTAAAGGTCTTTTCAAATTAGTTCCGGCAGATAAGAAAGTTCATGTTTTATGCTCATCAAAAGACATTGCTAAAAACACGATTAAGGTTTGCAAAGTTGGATGTATTGCATGTAAACAATGCGAAAAAGCATGTCCAGCTGATGCAATACATGTCATCGATAACATAGCTAAGATAGACTATTCTAAATGTATAATCTGTGGTAAATGTGTAAGGGTTTGTCCAAGAAAAATTATTCTCGACGAGCAAAAATCAAGTTAAACCCGATACAAAAGAATCAAAAATCATCTTGACAGATAATTACTAAAGAGTAACAACCTTATAGAAACATTTAAAAGTCTATTTCCAGTTCTAACATATATGAAAAGAAGAACCACACTTCTAGCTATGGGTGCTACATGTGCAGCAGGTTATGCTGTAGGAAAATTTGGTTTGTTGGAATTATTGTGGAATTTTTTTTCAGGTTTGTTTATAGCATCAACACCCAATTATCATTTTGCAGACAATATAGATAGTATCAAGGATGTTCAAAATTTTCTAGCCATAGAACCAGACGGTATATTCGGACCACAAACAAGATATGCTTTAGAGACAGTTCTTCT
>JBDRQV010000227.1:0-5426 GCA_043826105.1 Nanobdellota archaeon
TGGAGTATTAATATCTGATCTAGAAGACGAGTTTGAAGATTATGATAGAATTGTTAAATATTTGAAGGCGAAAAGAGATGGTGCTTCATTAATCATACAAAATAAAAGAACTATAGAACTTAATGATAATTCTTTAGATCAAGTGAGAAAGATGGTTTCAAATTTCAATAAAGAAAACACATCTAAAGAAAATGTAAACTCTAACATAACATTATCCTTTGCTTTGGTTGGAATAACACTTCTACATAGTTGGGCACTACTTTATGATATTTTCTATCCTAGCGGTTTACCACCTATTGTTAAATTTAGTCTTATCCTTTCTTGGATTATAATACCCATAATAATATTTATAGTAGCAAAGAGATTAATGAAATGAAAAATCTTAGCATTTTAGGTTCAACTGGAAGCATCGGTAAGCAAACATTAGATGTTGTTAGAGAGAATCCTGATGAGTTTAAGGTAGTTGCTTTAAGCTGCAATTCTAATGTGGAAGAACTGAAGAAACAGATTGATGAGTTCAAGCCAGAGATAGTTTCGGTATATGATCCTGAGAAAGCAGATCTTATCAGAAATGTTGAAGTTGTTTCTGGAATGGAAGGATTGAAGAAGATTGTAAAGATTGATAGTGCTGATTATGTTGTTAATTCTTTAGTCGGTTCTATAGGTGTTTTGCCTACAATCGAAGCTATAAAAAACGGCAAGACAGTTGCTTTGGCTAATAAAGAGACATTAGTTACAGCAGGTCAGATTGTTATGGATGAAGTTAGGAAGAACAAAGTCAACTTATTTCCTATCGATTCTGAGCACAGCGCAATATGGCAGTGCCTGAATGGAGAGAATACTTACAATGTAAGTAAGATTATCATTACCTGTTCTGGGGGAGCTTTTAAGAATAAAACTTTGGCTGAGCTTAATCATGTCAGAGCAGCAGATGCGTTAAAACATCCTACGTGGAATATGGGTGCTAAGATAACTGTAGATTCTGCGACTTTAATGAACAAGGGTTTTGAAGTTATAGAAGCACATTGGCTTTATGATATGCCATACGATAAAATTGATGTAGTTATCCATCCTGAATCAATAGTCCATAGTTTAGTCGAATTTAATGACCATAGTGTTATTGCACAATTAGGCATGCCTTCTATGAAGATACCTATCCAGTATGCTTTAAGTTACCCTAATAGATTTAAGAATGATCAACTGCCTAAACTGGATTTAAAAAAGGTAGGCCAGCTTAATTTCAGAGAACCCGATTTTCAGAGATTTCCCTGTTTAAGATATGCTTATGAAGCTGGAAGATCAGGTGGGTCGATGCCTCCTGTAGTCAATGCAGCGAATGAGATAGCTGTTAAATATTTTCTACAGGATAGGATCAGATTTTTAGATATTCAGAGATTGATAAAAGAATCTATGGATAACCATAAAATTATTAAACAACCAGGATTGGATGAAATCATGGATATTGATAGAAAAATTAAAAAAGAGACCGAGGCTAAGATAATAGGATGAACATTGCAATCATTGTCGGAGCCGGAATAGGCAAAAGGATGGGTAAGGGAGATAACAAGATATTGAGATTGTTAGATGATAAGCCAATAATATATTATTCTATCAAATCATATCATGATTGTGATTTTATAGATAAGATCATAGTGATAACGAGAAAGGAATATTTCGATGAAGTTGAGAAGCTAAAGAAAGAGAATAACTTTGATAAGATAGAGAAAATTTTAGAAGGAGGGGAAAGAAGGCAGGATTCTGTCAATAATGGAATTCTTTACTTACATACATGCAAAGCAGAAGATATTATTATAGTGCATAACGCTGTAAATCCGTTTGTTACAAAGAAAACAATTGCAGATACGATCAATGCAGCAATCAAATATGGTGCAGCTGCAGCTGCACATAAGTCTAAGGATACTGTTAAATTAGCAGATGAAAAGGATTTTGTTGAAAAGACTCTTGAAAGAAAGAAGTTATGGCAGATGCAGACTCCGCAAGCAATCAAATATAGTCTGGCAGTCAAGGCTTTTAAAAAAGCTTATGAGGATGAGTTTTACGGGACTGATGATGTAAGTCTAGTGGAGAGGCTGGGGAAAAAAGTCAAGATCGTGGAATCTAATGCTGAAAATATCAAGATAACTCATCCTGTCGATCTTACAATTGCCAGGAATATCACTAAGACTTCCAGGATAGGTTATGGACAGGATTCTCATAGGTTTGTTGCAGAGGATTCTGATGAAAAGGAAAAGAAATTATTTTTAGGAGGAGTATTGATCGAGGGGCATAGGGGATTAGATGCTAATTCAGATGGAGATGTTATTTTGCATGCATTGTTTAATGCTTTAAGCCAGTCAGTTGGAGGCAAGAGCATCGGCCATTATGCAGATAAGATGTTTGAGAAAGGAATTACAGACAGCAAGGAATATCTTAAGGAAGCATTAGCTATTGTTGTTGAAAGAGGATATAGAGTTAATAATATAGGGATAATGTTTGAAGGAAGGAATCCACATATCTCTGAGCATGAGGATAAGCTTGTAGAAAGCCTGGCTTCTTTATGCGGCATCGATAAATCCAGTGTTGGAATCACTGCTACTTCTGGCGAAGATCTTACACCATGGGGTAAAGGAGAAGGTGTTCAGGCTTTTGCTGTTGTTACGGTCGTTAAAAAATGATAAAAGCTTATGCTAAATTAAACTTATGTTTAGATGTTCTTGATAAACGAGAAGATGGATTTCATAATATCAATTCAATTATGCAACAGATCAACATTTATGATGAATTGGAGTTTAAGGAAAGTTCAGATGTTAAAGTTCATAGCCCAATTAAGGATGATATCATCTTTAAGACAGCACTTAAGTTGAGGGATATGTTCAATGTTGAGAAAGGAGTTGAAATTTTTGTCAAGAAGAATATTCCTGTTGGATCTGGTCTAGGCGGCGGATCAGCTGATGCTTCTGCAACATTGATTGAGCTAAATAATTTATGGGATCTAGGTTTGGGTATTGATGAAATGGTTAAGATTGGAGTATCAATCGGGGCAGATGTTCCTTTTTTTCTTTATGGGGGTAGATGTTTTGTATGCGGGATTGGAGAGAAAGTGGAGAAGATATCGAGTAAAGAGATGGATATCTTATTAGTCAATCCCGGTTATGGAATCTCAACTAAAGATGCCTATTCAAAATTAGATCATGTTGATTTTCAGAGGACTAATTCATCTTTGAGATTTAAAGATGGTGAATTTCTTTTACATAATGATTTTATAAATATACAAAAAGATGATGTTATAAAAATTATCGAAGAAGTGAAAAAATTGGGGGCTTTAGATGTTTCAATAACAGGAAAGGGCCCTACAGTTTTTGGTGTGTTTGATGATGGGGCTAAATTGGATAATGCTTATAAAATGATGAAGGACTCTTATCCTTTTGTACATAAGACGAGGACTGTTATTTAAGATGGAAGTCAAGTTAGCAAAACAAGCAGGATTTTGTTTCGGAGTCAGGAAAGCTGTAGATGAAGCCCTAAATATCCAAGGGAAAGCGAATACTATAGGCCCATTAATACATAACAGGTATGTTGTTAAAGAATTAGAGAAAAAAGGTATCAGGGAGATCGATTCTTTATCTGATTCAGATGCTCCAACCATAATAATCAGGACACATGGTGCTTCTGATAGATTGATCCATGAGATAGTTTCTAAAGGACATAACATTCTGGATCTGACATGCCCTTTTGTTAAAAAGGTGCAGCAATATGCAAAAGATCTGGAGAAAGAAGGTTATAAAGTGATAATAATAGGTGAGAAGAATCATCCTGAAGTATTGGCTATAGCTGATAATCTGGAAGATGCGATCATCGTGGAAAAACCAGAAGATGTTGATGGATTAGGAAGATTTGATAAGATAGGCGTTGTTGTTCAGACTACTCAATCTGTCTCCAATTTTACTAATATAATCTCAAAATTAGAATCTAAATCAGACAAATTCAGGATCCATAATACTATCTGTAATGCAACAAAAGAAAGGCAGGAAGGGGCTGTTAAGTTAGCTAAAGAAGTCGACCTGATGATTATAGTGGGTGGAAAAGATTCTGCAAATACTAAACGGCTTACTGAACTCTGCTCTAAGATTGTCGATACAAAGCAGATTGAGTCTGAATATGAACTTGACAAGAAATGGTTAAAAGGTAAAGAAAAAATAGGTATTGCAGCAGGAGCATCTACACCAGATTCAATAATAAAAAGAATAAAAGAAAAGCTTACTCAGTGAATAAGCTTGCTTTTTTAGAATCATACTTCCATTCGGACGGCAGACTTTCTGTCCTTTTGTAGTGTTTTATCAATCTCTTGATCTTAGATTCTGTCAATATCAAACCACGCTTAGCAGATTCATCCTGGTTGTTTACTTCTATGTGCTTCTTAAGAGATACGACTCTCTTGATCAAAGCCATCAGGTCTTCAGGAATCTCTGTATTTAGTTTCTTTTCTTTCAGAATAGCTGCAATCCTTTTCTTCAGGATCAATCTTACATCTGGAATACCATAGGCGTCTCTTAATATTGTGCCAATTTGTGATGGTGTTTTTTCTTCTTTTGCCAGCTTTGTGATCAAAAGCTCTATTTCTTTAGGTTTATATCTAACCCATACAGGAAGTGTTTTTTTAAATGGTTTTTTACTTCCTGCTTTTCCTTTTTTTCTAGAATACATTCTTGCCATGTCATTCACCTTTCATATTACTAGGAAACAAAGAATCAACTTGTCTCCAGTATAACCAAGCTCTTAGGATAAGAATCCTAACCCTTCAAACAATTTTGAAGTTTCACCGAGTTATCTCTTGATATAGTTCAGAAGTTGAGTTTTATTTATAAATGTTGCTGTTGATATCTAACTGTTTATTTATTAAATCAAAGAATAGCCCCTGGCAGATTCGAACTGCCGTCCTCGGCTCCAAAAGCTGAGATGATTGACCACTACACCAAGGGGCTCTGAGATTAAAATTTAGATTTCTGATTTACTTTATAAAATTTGTTCTTTTTTACTATGCTTACAGAATACAAAACTATTTAAAACTAAGAATCTTCAATTTTTTAATATTTTTTTGTTTTTGGTAAAAAACATAAAATATTTAAACAAAAACAATTAATATCTTTTAAAAGATGGTGGTTTCATGATTCAGGTAATAAAAAAATTTTTCAATAAATTTGTCAAAAATCTATTTAAAAGAAAGAAGCATGTTAAATTAGGATTATATGGTCCACCTAATGGTGGAAAGACCACTTTGGCTAATAAGATATGCGAAGATTGGCTTGGTGAGAATATGGGCAGTGTAAGTAATGTTGCCCATGAGACTAGAGAAATCCAGATCAAGGAACAAGTCAATATCAGATCTAAAGATGGAAGAGAATCAAGCTTTAACCTTGTTGATACTC
>JBDRQV010000228.1:0-7089 GCA_043826105.1 Nanobdellota archaeon
TGGAAAGCAGATAGAATCAGCTGATGACTGCAGATTAACTACTAATGATAATAAGACTATCCATACATATTGTCTGGATTGCTATACTAGAAATAAGCGAGCAGAGAGAATTAAAATTTAGTTGTCTCTAATAAGTGAAAAAAAACGAAAGGTTTAAATACTAGTTATACCAGAGATAGTAAAAGAGAGCTAGAATGCTCTTTCTCAGGCTGTAGTGAGGTCTACAACCAGAGTGTACCGTTACTATATGGGGGTGTTTTGTTGAAGAGATATATAGAAGGTATAATGTACAATGGCAAAAATAACTTTGACAAACAAAAAAATACAGGATACAGTAGGTTTGGTTGGTGGAGAGCCAGCTATCAAGATAGTTGATTTTCTAAAAGATAAGAAGAACATTTCTGAATTTATCATCGCTGATAAGACTAAATTGGATATGCAGACCACAAGGAGCATATTGTACAAGCTTAATGGAGATAATATTGCTACTTATATAAGAAAGAAAGACAGGACCAAAGGGTGGTATATCAGCTATTGGACATTCAATAAGAAGGGTGTCAAGGATTTTATTGTTAAATTAAAGAAAACAAGGATCGATAAGTTAAATGAAAGACTTGAAAAAGAGGAAGCTAATAGGGGTAATTTCTATATCTGCAGCAAGGCATGCGTAAGGCTTGATTTTGATCAGTCTACAGAGTTTGAGTTTAAATGTCCTGAATGTGGTGGATTACTCAATATGCAGGATAATGCTAAGACAATAGACAACATTAAACTGAAGATAAAGGAACTAGAGAAAGCAAAAGCTTAATTCTTTAAAATGAATGATGTAATTGACAATATCAAAGCTAGAAGGAGCATTAGGAAATATCTGGATAAGAGAATTCCTGAGGATCTGATCAAAGAGATAGTCGAAGCAGGAAGATTTGCTCCATCTGCACATAATTCTCAACCATGGCGATTTGTTGTTATTGAAGATAAGGACAAGATCGATGAATTGTCTAATTCTGTAAAGGATTGGTTCAAGAAAAGGATGAAATTTGGCAAGTTTTTTGGCATATTCAATAAAAAGATAAAAGATGAAGTGAAGAGTGCTGAAAAAAGGGCATCTAGTGATAAAGATCTGTTTTTTTATGATGCCCCTTTGGTCATTTTAGTCTGTGCTAAAGATGGGAAATTTATACCTCAAGATTGTGCTTTAGCAGCTGAGAATATGATGCTGGCTGCCAGAAGTTTAGGTATTGGATCATGCTGGATCGGTTTTGCAGATTTGGTTGTCAATCAAAATAGAACATTTATGGATTACTTGGGCGTACCTAATGATTGTAAGATAATGGCGCATCTGATATTTGGTTATCCTGAAAAGTTTCCTGCACAAGCTTTTCCAAGAAAAGAAGAAGCTGATGTTGTTAAGTGGTTGAAATGACCAAACAATATTCTATAGTGCATGCAATACCTAATGGTTTTAGGCCTGAATTGACTGATTCAGCAATATATGATGTGTTATATAGGGGTGCAAGTGTTATAAATAATGGTGCTAGAAAAGTACATCCGACTGTTTTTGCCAATGTAGATGAAAATTTAGAAGTGCATGTCTTAGGCACTGGCAAAAAGGGTTTAACATTTCATGATGTTTCTGAATCTTTAACTTATTTGAAAAGAAATTTTGGACTTGATGTAGGTTATGTTCTTGGATGTTATGTAGTTAAGTCTGGACTTTTAAGCGGCATGAGAAAGGGTAATAAACCAACTGTTGCAAATCTTGAATATATCCATAATATCTCTGGAGGAGTTATTCCTAGAGAAAAGCATGCAGAGCTTTATCTATTATTTGAAAAATTTAATGAAGCATGTAATGAGTTTACAGGATCATTTGCCAGACTAAAAACAATAGATTCAGCCCATTTAGTCAGACAATCAATAGGTACAAGCTATTTTGAGCAGCAATGGATGCAGAACTTTACAGGAAGAGCTAATCAGATAAAAAGGAAGATTGAAGGGCAAGATTATAGGGCCAGAAGATTCTATGAAGTTGATCCTATTTCTCAGATGGAAGATCTTTTAAATCTATTGGCTGGTTTTTGGACTAAAAGCCTAGACAGGCAAGGCTTGAGAAGGTCTTTTGATAAGCTTGAACAGGTATGGGTAGGATTAGATGGTATGGAAGATCTGTTGCACTCTGCTTTTAGTGGTCTTGAAGTTGGAAGAAAGGATCTGGTCGGCAGTAGAACATTAACTAATGGACAGATAGGTTCTGAAATTTATTTTACAAAGGTTGCAGAAGATATAGTGAAAGCAATACTTAAGTCTTTAGCTTAGGCATTACCTTATAAGCTATCAATGCAATGATCCCGATCATTAACCAGAAGTATATCTGAGGTATTTTCTTTAAAGCAAATAGGACCAAATTTATGATCAGGATGATGATCAATGAGATTGAAACTAGTTTTCTTTTGTTTTTCATAGATATTGAATCATATATCTTAGCCTATAAAAATCTTTTTAAATTGATGCTTAACTTTGATGGATATGGCTGGAAAGAAAGGACCTAAGAAAAAAAGCAGCGGAATACCCCAAGCAGGAAATAATCACAGGGAATATAGAGTTATTATTGAACAAGTTAGCAGACTGGAGAAATCTTTAGATGGTATTCAAGTTGTTGATCATAGGGAAGAAGTTTATGGGTCTGTTGAAGATATTATAAAAGAGTATAAGCGAGAAAGCGGTTTATACCTGCCAGGTGGACAGCTAGATATTGATCAAGGGATAGACAGGAAGTTTTTAGGCACATGTTTTAATGGTATATACAACGGTCTGACTTTTCTCTTACACCTTACATCAGATAGAGATGCTGTTGCTTATTTTAAGAATTTTATATATAATCCAGAATATAAAAATACATTGTCAGCAAGAGTAGAATATATGGATGCTTTGATTGATCTGGCACATACAGCTTCTATGGCTTTGCGAGGTAAGACTAAGATTGACAGTAAATCTACTTATGATGCGAGTGATCTGAATACATGGAGCATATTGAGGGATAATTTTAGGACAGTCTCTGAATTAAAGTATCCATCTGAGGGATCAGTGCTGCCAAGCAACTGTTTGGGTGTTATCGATTCAGCTATTAACCAAGTTCTCAGGGCTGCTAAATCATTCATAAGGACAACACGCTACTTATCTGATGAAGGTATCAGTAATTTGTGTATTGCTTATGAGAAAACTAAATCTTAGTCAAAACAATGACTTCATCATCGACTAATAAAGAGTGTTCTGCCTGGCTTACCAATCCGTTTTGTTTTTCAACTAATGGAGGATATTCTTTTAATATCCCTAATTGTTTAAATTGATTTAAGGCAAACCTTACTTGTGCTTCTGAGAAATTTTTTGTAATCCATCTTGTGGTAAACGGCAGGCCTTTATAACTTTCTAATTGTTTTTGGATGTTTCTTACAAACCCGACCCTTGCAGATTTTTTCCCCATCAATGTGAAAACAGTGGGTTCTCCTTTTTCATGTATCAATCCTATACCATCTGTTGCAAATGGTTCTATAGCAATTACACACTTTTCCAATACTTCTGGTTGTTGCGTATCAAAATTAGGTATAGTGGGATAGCAATGGATGTTGTAATGATCTAATCCATGGCCAGATAGATTTCTCACAGGCTGAAACCCATAACTTTTGATTGTCTCTTCAATAGCTTTTCCTATGTCTGAAAGCTTAACACCAACTTTTACAGTTTCAATCGCTGCTTTTAGCGCTTCTTTAGAAGCTTTGATCAGATCCGAGTTGTTTCCTGAAAGATCAACACTACATGCATTATCGCCTATACATCCGTCTATATGGACTCCTACGTCGAGGCTTACTATCTGGTCTGTTAAGATTAATCCTTCTTTATCTTCTGGACAGAAATGTGCTGCAGTCTCATTTAATGAGATTTGTGAAGGAAAAGCTATCTCTCCGCCTAATCCTATTATTTTTTCTTCTACTTTGTTGCATATATCTAGTACCTTTGCGTCTTTTTTGATCAACTCTTTGCCATAGGCTAGTGCTTCTGCAGCTATCTTTCCTGCTTTTTTGTAGCTGTTTAATATTTCTTCGTCCATAAGAATTTAGTTTTTGATTGATTTATTTAAACTTAATCATTTTTTGTCTATCATGGCATATCCCAGACTTGCAACTGCAGCTATACCAAAGCTATATACAAATGGATTTTTTGTGAAAATGAATACTGCTATAAGTATAGGTAAAAAGAACACTCTCGTAAGATTGAATACTATCTCTCTTGTTACTATAAATCTAAACTGCCCTTTTTTATCTGCTAGTTCATAACAGTGGGCTCCCCACGGTATGCCTAATATTTTTTCTGTAATGTTTTTGTAGGAGTCGACAATAATTATCTTATAGAAACTATCTGCAAATATTCTGATTAACCATCCGATCGAATATAGTAATGTGCCTATCTTTAATAATTTCATCTTATTGTAAGTATCAGTCAGATAACCAATCAAATAGAATACCATTATAGAGAGTAATGTGGATAACATTATAGTGAATCCTGTTTTTTCTGTAGTAAATAATATGATTATCAAGAAGATGGGCCAGATTATCCTTCCAATTATCGATTCTATCGCATAGCCTGCAAAGCTTAATATTGTTCCTTTATCTTTTTTTGAGAAAATACTCTTGAAAATGTCCTTAGAGCTGAATCTTAATCTTTTGGACTTGTCTTTAGTCATTATCAAAGGGATAGCAGCCAATATAACTATGATCGAACCGGCAAGATATAACAATGCAAAGTTATAATAGGCTAAAATTCCGCCAATGAATGGAGCTATAGTGTACATCACCATACTGGCAGCACGCATAAAAGACATTTCCTTTCCTATCTCTTTCTTGTTTGCATTTGTGACAAAATTCAGATGATACCCATAGTTATAGAAGATCATATTTATTGCAAGTATGATTGGGAGAATGAAGAACAATGTTGGCTGGCTTGAAATAAATTTTAAGCCAATATAATAAGCTATCAAAAAAGGAATCGACGCCAATATGGAGTGGTTTATACCTATCTTTGATACGATCTTTGCTCCGAAGAATGATAATAATACAAAGCTTAATGAGTTTATGAAGTAAAAACCTATTATTTCAGGTATGTTATATCCTAACTTGAAGAAATATATCGGAACAAAGATGCTGATCAATGCTTCTCCAAATGACATTATCGCTATCGCAATATAGAACTGATTCATCTCTTTATTTCTAAAGAAATGATGGATATGTGAGTTGTTTAAAAGAGACATAACCTATTATTTAGAATGAGTTTTTATAAATTTATTTATTTTTGATAAATCAGCACACTTTCTCTTATTATATCTCCTACTTGAGCAGGATTGTTTTTATTGGGTGGATTTTCATGAGGATATATAATTCTTGTGCTTAATATAGTTATGGGATCCATTATAGGATCTAATACTCTTTTTGTTTCTTGTATGATCTTCAATTCATTAAATTCATTCATTCTTCTCATAGCTTCTTCTGATCTAGGTGAGGCCCCATTAATATCTTCAATTTCAAATTCTCTGAAGATGTGGTAGCCACCTTTTTTTAGAACTCTTGCACATTCTCTTGCAGCAGCAGGATAGTTTTCAATGGAACGGTATGCATAGTTTCCCATGACTATATCAAATGATTCATCCTCAAATTTTACATTCCAATCACCATTACGGTAGAACTGTTTAAGAAAGCGATACATATCTATCTCAATTATATCATCTATTTCCCTGAGGTCATCTGGCCAAATATAAGCCATAAATTTATTTATTTTTTTTCTTAAATTAGCAGCATCTGATAATACACATCTGATATTTTCTAATTCTTTTGGAGGGATGTTTTCTTTTAATCTGTTGTACCCGTCATGTAAGTGATATGGGGCAGTATCAAGCAATACTATCTCATAATCAATACTTTTTTCTACTAATCCGTTAATTAATGGAGATAATGATTTATTATCTCCGGAAGCTATATCTAATATTCTAACTAATCCTGATGACTTTTTGCTTATTTTTCCAGCGGATTTTACTATGGCGTCTATAAAAGCATCTTCTAATTCTTCAATAGTTCTAACTAATTTTTTATTAGTCATAAATACTCGGAATTGACTTTTTACTTATAAACAATCCGGTATAAAGAATTCACTATTGTTGTTTTAGCCAAACGTTCTTTACAAAAGGCAATGTCATAGTTGAGAGAACAAATGCCAGAGCAGGTACTATTGAGTTTATGAATGGATTAGGGAGGTTAGCAAAGTAAAAAAAGATTACAATGACAAAATATGTGAGGATAGCTAATATTATCTTTCTTGTAAGGCTTGTTTCCCAAGCTTTGTCTAATTCTACTTTTCTATTTCTTTGTTTTATTTTTTCTATCTCTTTTTTTAGTTCTTGTAATTGCGTCATATCTCTTTAATGTTTATTGTTATTTAAATATCTTTTTGAAATTATTTAGGATATGTTATTACCAATAAATAGTAAAATTTATAAGTAAAACTTAATTCTTTATTGCTATGAGTGAGTCTAGATTATTAATACCTGAAGATTCTGGATTGGTCCCATTAGTTTATGGTATATTTAGCAGACGTCTTGATGAAATAGAACCTCTCTATTCGGGAGATATAGTTGAAAAAGCGAGGAAGAGATATACTCCGGATTATTTTATGGAGTGTTTAAAACCCGATTCTGAGGATAAGATACTTGGACATTTTACAGATGAATCTTTGGATGGGATCTTAATTGGGGGGTTTGATGTAGATTATTCAAGTGGAAATCCTATCGATAGGTCAATTATCAGGTGGATTATGGCGGATGTGAGTGGAAAGGGAATAGGATCAAGTTTGATAAATTGTGCTATAGATAGGGCAAAATCTCAGGATTATGATGTTATGGCTTTAATATTGTCTGCTAAGAATAAGGGGGCAAAAAGATTATATGAAAAAATGGGTTTTAATATAATATTTGCCTATAATAATGATACTATGTATCTTATGCATAAAGATATAGATAAAAGCTGATTTTGTTGGAAATTACGTTGT
>JBDRQV010000229.1:0-5416 GCA_043826105.1 Nanobdellota archaeon
ATTAGTAACAAAAATAAGATAAAGCCTAAAACAGCTTTAATTCTTTTAAGTGGGTTTAAAACAGCTCTTTTTGACTTTTTACATATTTTAAATGGTGTTCTAACTATATAAAAATTAAAGAATTTCCTGATGCCACGGATAATCACTTATTCTCATGATGGAATATGTATTCTATAGGATATATTTAAAGATTTTGTTTATAATGTACTTAATCTGTATATCGATTATAGTGTTGTATAATCCTACAATATGATAGAAAGGCTTATATATAAGTTAGGTTAGCCTAACTTTATTATGAGCATCTCAAAAGAAGATTATCTTAGAACAGTATATGCTTTGGATGAAAAAACTGATGAAAAAGGCATCAAAGCTGTGGATGTGGCTAAAGAGTTAAAAGTCTCTAAACCGAGCGTTTCAGAGATGGTCAAAAAACTATGTGATAATGGATTTTTAGATGCTGAACCTTATTCAAAGATAAGATTAACAAAAAAAGGAAGAAAAGAAGCTGAAAGAGTGATGCATAATCACAGAGTGATTGAGGTTTTTTTGAAAAGAATATTAGAGTATGATATTGATAAAGTACATGAGGAAGCACATAGGTTAGAGCATGCTTTTTCACAGGAATCTATAGAAAGGCTAGATAGATTTTTGGAAAATCCAAAAGTTTCACCATCTGGAAAGGAGATACCTCATTAAGATGAAATTATTATCTGATGTTAAAGAGGGGAGAACAGTAAAAATAAAACATGTAGACTGTGGCATGGGCCTTACAAGAAGACTTTGTGAGCTTGGGCTATATGATGGTACTGAAATCAGAGTTATCCGGAATCATTTTTCTGGACCTTTGGTGATAAATGTCAAGGATTCCAGATTGGTTGTAGGAAGAGGACAGGCAAAGCAGATTACAGTTGAAGATGAAAAAGATAATAGTAGCTCTGGCAGGTAATCCTAATTGCGGCAAAACATCCTTGTTCAATAATTTGACAGGGTTAAGACAGCATGTCGGAAACTGGCCAGGAAAAACAGTAGAAAAAAAAGAGGGTGTTTTTAGATATAGCGATAAGAGTATAAACCTTATAGATCTTCCAGGTACGTATAGCCTAAATGCTTATTCTGAAGAAGAGGTTGTTGCAAGGGATTATCTCATCTATGATGAGCCTGATGTTGTTGTCAATGTCATCGATGTAACTAATCTTGAAAGAAATCTATACCTGACAATGCAGCTTATTGAGCTTGGAACAAATGTTGTCATCGTTTTGAATATGAACAGACAAGCTTCTAAAAAAGGATTGAAGATTGATGCTGAGATGATCTCAAAACTTATTGGCGTACCTGTAGTCAAGATAGAAGCCATTGACGAGACAGGAAAAAAAGAAATGTTAGACACTATCATCAAGATGTATAATAAAAAAACAAGAGCCTATAAAAGATTAAGCTATGGAAAAGAGATCGATGAACATCTTGAACAGATGACCCATCTTATAAGGGATATAGATATTAAAAAAATAAGTCCTAAGTGGCTTGCGTTAAAAATATTAGAGAATGACAAGCAAGTCATGGAAAAGATCCTGGAAATTGATAAGGGAAAGGATATAATGCACAAGGCTGCAGAGATACAGAAGCATCTGTATGATGTTTATGCACAGGATGTTGAGGTGAGTGTAGCAGAAGCACGATATGGTTTTATAAATGGCCTTATATCAGATGTGGTAGAAAAACCTGCTGAAGAGAAAATAACAAAGACTGATGTGATAGATAATGTAATCATGCATAAGATATGGGGATTACCGATATTTTTTGTGATTATCTTGTTGATGTTTCAGTTCACTTTTAGTTTGGGCAGGCCTATTGCAGAATTTCTTGATCATTTTCTTGGAATTGTTTTAGGTCAAATTAGGTCGATGATACCTGTAGGATGGGTAAATTCATTGATCAGCGATGGTGTTCTTGGCGGTGTCGGGTCTGTACTTGTGTTCCTTCCAAATATCATGCTGTTATTCTTGTTCATATCATTATTAGAAGATAGCGGCTATATGGCAAGAGCTGCATTTATAATGGATAAATTCATGCATAAGATAGGACTGCATGGAAAATCATTTATCCCTATGGTGATAGGTTTTGGATGTAATGTTCCGGCCATAATGGCGACAAGGACTCTTGAGAACAAAAGAGACAGATTGTTGACCATATTGATAAATCCGTTTATGTCATGCAGCGCCAGGCTGCCTGTGTATGTATTGTTTGTAAGCGCTTTTTTTCCAAGTTATCAGGGACTGGTAATCTTCTCATTTTATCTTATAGGAATATTGATCGCTATAATGTCTGGATTTTTATTCAAGAGCACTATCTTAAAAGGACCATCTCCTGCTTTTGTGATGGAGCTGCCGCCATATAGGATACCTTCATTAAAAGGAACAATTATCCATATGTGGGAAAAAGGCAAGGCATTTGTCGTTAAGGCAGGTACGATAATAGTTACGATGTCTGTAGTAATATGGGTTTTGGGTAGTTTGCCATTTGGAGTAGACTATGGTTCTGAGTATAGTATTATTGGAGTGATAGGCAAGAGCCTTGCTCCTTTGTTGAAACCTATGGGTTTTGGGTTTTGGGAAGCTGCTGTTGCATTGATATTTGGATTTGTTGCAAAAGAAGTTGTTGTTAGTACATTTGGCACATTATATGGTGTTGGAAAAGCAGGATTGGGTGTTGTGCTATATCAGATATTTACTCCGTTGTCTGCTTATGCTTTCCTTGTCTTTGTACTTTTATATGTGCCATGTATGGCTGTTGTTGCTGCTATAAGAAGAGAAACAAATTCGTGGAAATGGCCTATGTTTGTAGTCTTTTATACGACGGCTATTGCGTGGCTTGTCTCTTTTATCGTATTTCAAACAGGTAAATTATTAGGATTTAGCTGATAGTTTGAATTATGCAGGAGTCATAAAATATCCTGATCTGGATTTAGAAATTATTAGAGTTGGGTTTTACAGCGATGTTGATCTAACAAACCTTCTCGCCCCTTCTTATCCTGAACCAAAGATCACGTTTGAAATTTTTATCAAGGTCTTCTTGATAACCTTTTACAATCCTGGTCTCTATAGTGATGTTGGGGGCTATGTCCCTTTTCCAATTCTTTGTTATTTTATTTAGGCAATAGTTTAACTTCTTTTCATCCAGCGAGTATTGTATATTATACTTCCTTTTACTCTCTTTGCTCTTTATGAGATTACTGAGATCTGCTCTGCCTGTCTTGTGATATACATTGAATGTAAGAACATTACCTTGTTTTGGCTTTGAATCATCAATAGTGTATGTAATGTAGTTAGCTGCCAGACAAGAGCTGCTTAACATGATGACTATAATTAAAAATGCGATCAATCTCATAACAATCCCCCCATCAGACAAGAATATAGTATAATTTAAAAAACTTTGTGAAATCAAAAGATTATTAAATGATTGACATTGAGAAGGATATATGAAACATACCCTTAAGATAACATTAATGCTCGTATTGATATTTTTTACTGCACAGATCGTCGGTTTGAGCATAGTGAATTCTTATATCGACCATAAGATCAGCGATGAAACAGGAGAGATTGTCTTTGTAGACTTGCCTTATGATATAGAAAGGCCTCCTGTGGAAGAGGGGAGCTCTTTTGCATATATCATAACTGCAGTATTGATAGGTACTGGCCTGGTGTTCTTGCTGATAAAGTTCAAAAAACAGAACCTATGGAGAATATGGTTTTTACTGGCAGTTATATTGACATTGGCAATCTCTTTTTCTGCATTCATCCTGCCTGCTATAGCTTTTGGTTTAGCTGCAATATTGGCAATATGGAAAGTGTATAAACCAAACCCATGGATCCATAACATAACTGAAGTGTTTGTCTATGGGGGATTGGCAGCTATATTTGTCCCAATGATGAATATATTTGCTGCTGTGATGCTATTGTTATTGATATCTGTCTACGACATGATAGCTGTATGGAAAAGCAAACATATGGTAGCTATGGCAAAGTTTCAGACTGAATCAAATGTTTTCGCAGGATTGACCATACCTTATAAAAAAGTTAAGCAGAGCAGTGAAAGGGGAGCTGTTAAAAAGAAAGTAAAGACGGCGATATTAGGCGGAGGAGACATCGGCTTTCCACTTTTGTTTGCTGGTGTAATCATGAAAGGACTGATGATGGAGAATATAGTAATTATCGGATTTTTAAAATCATTGATAATACCTGTAATGACTACAGTTGCATTATTTGTGCTGTTGGTAAAAGGTAAAGAAAATAGATTTTATCCTGCAATGCCTTTCTTATCTATAGGTTGTTTTGTTGGTTATGCAATTGTTCTTCTTCTGTAGTCTGAGAGATGGTCTTTTGTTCTTCTTCTTTTATCTCAGGATGAATCTTGCTTGAGTCAATTATTTCAGAAGGTGATTTATCTGATTCGGGTTCTTTTTCTGGCATGTCTTCTTCGGGCTGTCTTATCTCTGCTTTTTTGGATTGATCTGAAAAAGTGCTGAACGTTCTTTGACCTTCATGCGCTGAATAAGAACCTGGACTTATGACAAGACCGTCTTTTGCGGCTATTATCTGTACGCCTGTCTCTTTCTGGATCTCTCTTGCTTCATACAGCGGGTCTGCTTCTATCATCTTGTTTCCAAAACCTGTCAACAATACTAACTTGGGGCTTACTCTGGAGATTATCTTTATAACATCATCTCTGGATAGTCCTTTGTTGTTATCTTTATCAGGATTGGCCAGATCTAATATCAATATGCCTGAGTTTTTGTATTGTTCTGCTATTTCAGCAGAATATTTTGTAACAGATGAATATGATAAAGTGAAATCTGGAGTATAGAACTTGAATCCTATGCTATGGGATTCATTGCTGCTTGTCTTCAAAGCTTGGATCTCAACTTCGTTTATGCCTACTCTTTTTTCAGGACCTAAAACTATGAATCTTTCCAGACAATCCCTATGGAAATTTGTGATGACAGGATGATTTTTTTCAGATCCATGTATGACAGATTTGTTTGTTATTAAAACTCCTTTCTTATCAAAACCAGAATAAGTCATCGCATCTATAACTACATTCAGGTCATTTGACTTGTAGATATCTGTATTTGAAACTAAGATAGCCGTAGTTGCCCTAAGGTTCAGCTCCATCTGTTTTGCCATCAATAAAGAACCTGGACCTGGATCAATATGGAATTGGTTGTCATTAATCTGGAGAATTATACCTGCTGCCGATCTTTTGCCTTTGCCAACTATATATGGATCGGCGCCTGTCCCTAAGAATATTATTGAAGATGCTATTTTTATCCCCCTTGGACAAGTAATGGTCATAAATTAATAAAGTTTTCGAAAAGAATTAAAACAAATGAAGATTAATGGTATATTATGGAAGGGGTAAT
>JBDRQV010000230.1:0-2659 GCA_043826105.1 Nanobdellota archaeon
GTTAGGTATGATGAGAATCGGACCAATCGAGATATAATTCTGAAGGCTAGAAAAGAGGGTTTTTCTTCGCTAATCTTAGCGGAATATTTAATGGATTGTTTGCAAACTCCTAACACAGCATCGGTAGTAGTATCACATGAGGAGAAAGCAACGCAGAGATTACTCGCTAGAGTCAGAATGTACATTGAAAGATTTTACGACGGAGAGAATTTCGTAAAAATCCCTTTAAAGTATAATAGTAAATCTGAATTATACTTTCCTGAGACCAATAGTACGTTTTATATAGGAACCGCAGGGGGAAAATCATTTGGTAGAGCTGATGTTATTAATAATTTGCACATTTCAGAAATTGCTTTTTTCGAGAAACCCGAAGAGTTTATAACAGGAATAATCCCTGCTGTACCGGATACCGGAAGGATTGTAGTGGAGACTACGGCCAATGGATTCAACTATTTAAAGAACTACTGGGAGAGATCTAGGCGTGGTGAGACATCATTTAAAACTCACTTCTTCCCCTGGTGGATGGCTAGTGAATACACGTTAAAAGGTAGTAAAATTGATACTTTAACAGATGAAGAAACTTCGTTGATTGAAAGGTTTAATCTAACAGAAGACCAGATAAGGTGGCGCAGATGGAAAATAGGTGAGTTTCCTAGTGAACAGATGTTTAAACAAGAGTACCCGGCTGATGAGTTTGAGGCGTTTATTACATCAGGCAGGCCGGTATTCAATAGTGAGATTTTAAAGCTTTATTTAGCAAACTTAAATTAAGGAGACAACAATGAAAGAGTTAAAAAGGATTAAGTTAAAATTAAAAGATTTCTCTTTCGACGATTATGTGGATATGGATTCTGAGGCATTTAAGGGTAAATCTAAAGAAGAGGTATGGAGATTACTTGATCCTACTTCTCAAAACCTAATTAATACACAAATGATAATAGACGCAGTTTGTGATAGAGTGGATATGTTTTTGACTCGAATTGAGAAGATAAAAGGGTTAGAAGGAAAGGTCTATTGTGGGTTTGATCACTGTACAGGGTTATCAAATCTCCCTTGTGATGCTAAAGAACATCCGGGGTTAAAGAAATAATCATTATCTAGGTTTTATAATAATGTTGTATGTTTAAAGTAATAGGAATAAAAAAGAGATTCTTAGGCAGGAAGGTAGAAGACCATCAACATACTTATCATTGGGTTGAAGTTATGCGTCAGAACACTAAAGGCTATAAAGCGTTAATCTTTGGGTTTGTTCCAGTTAGGGTTGAGCCTTATAATTATAGGCTTAGGTTGTCGTTTATTTATCAAGGTACAGGATTTTGGAAATTGTTTACTTTTGAAGTATCTTACAGAGGTAAGGGGATATTAAAGTGAAGCGCGGCTACATCAACATTGCTGGGCAGTTCACAGAAGATTCTCAAGGTTATCTAATTATCTACGAATGGCCCAGAGAGGACGAATCTTATGTAATTGGAGCTGATGTATCTGAAGGGATAACAGTTGACCAGCAATCAGTAGGGGAGGCTTCAGGGGATTTCAGTTCAGCTCATGTTCTTTCCAGACAAGGTTTTAAAGTCGTAGCAACTTGGCATGGCAGGATAGACCCTGACGTTTTTGCTACTGAACTTATAGGGACATCCAGGCTATTTAGAGGGGCTATTATAGGGGTAGAGAGGAATAACCAAGGTATCGCGGTGTGTCAGAGACTTAGAGAATCACACTATCCTGCGGTATATAAAAGGCAGTTATTGGATAAAATCACCAAGAAAACTGTATCAGAGATAGGTTGGCGCACTGATTTGAAAACCAAGCCTTTAATGATTGATGAGTTGAGGGAAGCTATCCGCGAGCAGAGTATTGAAATCCCAGATGAGCAGACTATTTTAGAATGTTTGTCTTATCAGCGTGATGAGGCAGGTAGAATGTCAGCACCTTCTGGCATGTACGACGATAGAGTAATCAGTTTAGCTATTGCAGTTCAGATGAGGAAATTGACTACCGCTATGAACTATGATTTAATAGTAAAGCCGAATCCTAATTCAGCGAAGCGAGTTTTCGAGGAGGCGATGAAGAGACAAAAGTATGGCGGATGACGAACAGTTATATTTAGGTCGTATCCAAGTAGCTAAAAACTTCTACAAGAAGGAGCGAAAGGAGAAGATTAAATATTGGAATAGTCTGATTACCGGACGATATTTTAAACCCTCTATCCCTGAGAATGATAGAGTTTTTGTTAACTACACTTCTTCCACGATCAAGAATAAATTATCGTCTCTTTATTATAAAAACCCTAAGATACTTGTTTCAGCTAAGAAAAAGAATGTAGAGAGTGTGGGGCCGGACGGACAGCCTATTATAACCATAGATTATGCTCAAAATGCCAAGAATGCTGACCTGACACTTAATTATCAATTTAAGGAATACAATTTAAAAAAGCAGATTAAAAAGGCTTTGTATGATTGGAAAGCGGTTGGGTATGGTGTTGTTTTCACTGGTTGGCAAGCTGAATTTACGCATGGCAAGAAAAAGATTGAGGGTCAGACAGGCAAATTAGTCTCTAACTCTGAGTCGTTTAAAGTCTTACCGTCAGTTGATAAAGAGGTTGAAGATGAGGATGTTATTGATGAAGTAACTCAAGATAGACCAGATATCAGGCGCATAA
>JBDRQV010000231.1:0-9164 GCA_043826105.1 Nanobdellota archaeon
TGATCAGTTATAATGCACTTATATCTGATCCCAATTGTACAAAATGTATAACTGGATGGTATGGGACAATAAGGCATACTATATCTGATTCATTAAAGGGTGACCCCATAGGAGCATACGTCCAATTAAGAAGGATAGCCCGAGAAGAAAAGATAAAAGCTGAAAAAATTACTGACAAGAGATGTAAGAAATGTGAAGAAAATTACTTAGCTACATTAAGCAATATAATTAGTTTACTAGAACAGACAAGGTTAATCTCAAGCATTATACCTCAATTAGCTGGCTATAAGGTAGGCGACAGGACAATTTATGCGAGAATATTCACTCCGATAATAAAACCAGATTTTATGTATACTAAATTGATGTCTGAATATCCTGTCGAAGGAGATGAATTAGATAATTACAAAATTGGCAATAGTGTAGTAACTATATTTGAGCTGCCAGATACAGTACAATATCTGTACCATGTGATTCCGCCAGAATTTAGATTAAATGAAGAGAAATATGAGATATTAGACGAAGCAAGAAAAATAATGGCCGAACACAAGCCACAAAGAAGTGAATTTGTGGATCCTCAACGTATGAGGCAGGTTTTCTTTAATGTTGGAAGAGATCTCATAGAAGAACTGACAGAAAACAAGAAGATGAGGATTAAATCAGATGAAATTGATGAATTGGCAGAAATATTAGTCAGATATACTGTTGGATTCGGCCCCATAGAGATTTTGCTCCAGGATGATAAAGTACAGGACATTACGATCAATAGTCCGATGGGCAAAACCCCAATGTTTATAGTACATCAGGACTTCGGTGATTGTTATACCAACATAATACCTACAAGGACAGAAGCTGAATCCTGGGCCTCAAAGCTAAGGATGATGTCTGGACGACCGTTAGATGAAGCTAATCCGATATTAGACACAGAACTAGAGCTTACACAAGCAAGAGCCAGAGTTGCAGTTATATCTCAGCCATTAAACCCAAGTGGGATAGCTTATGCTTTTAGAAGACATAGAGATAAACCATGGACCCTGCCCTTATTTATAGCTAATAAGATGATTAATCCATTAGCAGCAGGCATTATCAGTTTTATAGTAGATGGAAATCGGACTATACTTGTGGCAGGAACAAGGTCTGCTGGAAAATCTTCTCTTTTGGGTTCAGTATTGACAGAGATAATGAGAAAATACAGGATAATAACTATCGAAGACACATTAGAATTGCCCGTAACATCATTAAGAGAATTAGGATATAATATACAGCATATGAAAGTAGGATCAGCCATGACAAAAGGAACTGCAGAAGTGCCTGCTGACGAAGGTATAAGAACTACATTAAGATTAGGAGATTCTGCTTTGATAATAGGAGAAGTAAGAAGCACAGAAGCAAGGGCATTATATGAAGCGATGAGAGTAGGAGCGATGGCAAATGTTGTCGCAGGAACAATACACGGTGACTCACCATATGGTGTATTTGACAGAGTTGTCAATGACCTTGAAGTTCCTAGGACAAGCTTTAAAGCTACTGATTTGATAATTGTTGCTAACCCTATAAGAAGTGCTGATGGATTACATAGATGGAGGAGAGTGACTCAAATAACTGAAGTGAGAAAACTCTGGGAACAAGACCCCTTATTAGAGAATGGATTTGTTGATCTGATGAAGTACAACACTAAAAAAGATGAATTAGAGGCTTCGTCTGATCTTATCAATGGAGATTCTGATGTTCTAAAAGCTATAGCAGGAAATGTCAAAGATTGGGCAGGTAATTGGGATGCTGTATGGGACAATATATTATTAAGGGCCAAAATAAAAGAAACATTGGTAAACTTCGCTTTGAATAATAAATCACCAGACCTCTTAGAAGCTAAATTTGTGATACAAAGTAATGATCAATTCCACAAACTCTCTGATAAGATAAAAGAAGAGATTGGAAGCCTCGATTCCAAACGAATATTTTTTGAATGGAACGAATGGTTAAAAAGATATTTTAAAAAATCAAATATAATATGAAAGAAGGATTATATGAAAAGTATAAGAAGAGGATTGAGCTCGAGCTAGGTGGAAAGATAGAGAAAAAAGAATCACAGCCGATCCGTTCCAGAGAGTACATCCAATTTAAAGAAGAAATAAAAAAAGGGCACCTTACAAATTATGAAAGACTATGTAGTCTTAGTGAAAAACTTCTTAAGATAAAACCATCAAAAGACAAAGAAGCAGAGTTAGAAGAGAATATTAGGATTGCCCATTTAGATATAACACCTATTGGTGCAACATCATTTGCATTGTTGATGCCTTTATCTATAATAGTTATTGGTTCTATTATCTCCCTTATCCTGTTCCAATCACTCTTTTTTATAATGTTCTGTTTAATAATAGGTGTCTCATTAATCGGACCGTTAGGTAAATTGCCTGATTTTATAGCCAATTCCTGGCGTCTGAAAGCATCCAATCAGATGGTTCTTTGTATTTTTTATGTTGTTACATATATGAGACACACATCTAATCTAGAGGGTGCTATCGAATTTGCTGCTGATCACCTCAGCCCGCCATTGAACCTTGATCTTAAGAAAGTATTATGGGATGTGGAAACTGAAAAATTTGAAAATGTAAAAGAGTCGCTAGACAGCTATCTTGAATCATGGAAGAAGTGGAATTTTGAATTTATAGAATCATTCCATTTGGTAGAATCATCTTTGTATGAAGGTTCAGAAGAAAAAAGACTTCAATCTTTAGACAGGGCATTAGATGTAATATTAGACGAAACATATGAAAAGATGCTGCATTATGCCCATAATTTAAAATCACCGATTACGATGCTCCATATGTTAGGAGTCATACTCCCAATATTAGGATTGGTAATCCTTCCTTTAGTTGTAAGCTTCCTTGGAAATGTAAAATGGTATCATCTTGCAGCAATATATAACATTGGACTGCCCATCGGTGTATTTTATCTGGGTAAGAATATCCTAAGCACAAGACCAACAGGATATGGTGATACAGATATCTCTGAACAGAATCCTGAGCTTAAAAAATATGGAAATATGATATTTAAAGCAGGAAAAAATGAGATATTATTCAACCCATTGTATGTTGCAGTTATCGTGGGTGTAGTCTTTTTGTTGATTGGATTAAGCCCTGTGATAATCCATACATTTAATCCTAATTTTGATATATCTATATTGGGTGGTAAATTCCTTTTTATTGATTATCATGGCCAAACAGTTAAAACAGGCCCATACGGGCTGGGTGCTTCTTTGATAAGTGTTATGGTAACTCTAAGTTTGGGGATATCATTCGGACTTTATAATAAATTAAGGTCAAAAAACATAATACAGATAAGAGAAAAATCTAAAAAACTTGAAACAGAATTTGCATCTGCATTATTCCAGTTAGGAAATAGGCTGGGCGATGGGATACCTGTTGAGATGGCTGTAGGCAGAGTGTCAGAGTCTATGAAAGGAACATTATCCGGAAGTTTCTTCGAAGTAGTCAGTTCTAACATAAGAAGGCTTGGTATGGGAGTAGACGAAGCCATATTTAACAAAAAATACGGTGCTTTAGCTTCTTTTCCCTCAAAAATTATAGAAAGCAGTATGAAGATCTTGACAGAGAGTATAAAAAAAGGGCCAAAGATAGCCGCAATGGCTTTGATGAATGTCTCCAGATATATAAAAGAGATACATAAAGTAAATGAAAGGCTAAAAGACCTCATGGCAGATATAGTTTCATCTATGACTGCCCAGATCAAATTTTTAACACCTGTAATAGCTGGAATTGTAGTAGGAATAACATCCATGATAACTTTCATTATCGGAAAACTGACAGAAAGGATGCAGGCGATGGAAAGTGGATCTGACATTGGTGGGGGACTAAGTGGCATGCAAGGTCTATTTACAGAAGGTATCCCTACCTACTATTTCCAGATAATGGTAGGTATTTATGTAATACAGATAGTCTATATCTTGACTATACTTGCTAATGGCATAGAAAACGGTTCAGATGCCTTGAATGAAAGATTCCAGATCGGAAATAACCTGATCAAGAGCACATTGATCTATTGCATAATTTCTACAGCAGTTATGTTGATATTCAACCTGATTGCTGTAACAATAATGTCCAGCACCATAACAGGTATATAAAGAAATAAAAAATGGGACCACAAGACATTGCTATGTCCAGTGGAAATAGCTCCTAAGTCTGTAAAATTTTAAAGTTATAGGATGTTTAGGTAGACCACTGGACACTAGACAGAGATACGCGTAGGTTATTTAAACAGCTTAATTTCTTGATAATCAAACTTTTGATTATTTTAAATCAAGATATAGTGGTGATTTAAAATGAAATATGGTTAAACAAATTTTTAATTTTTTAATTGAAGAAGGATTTATATTAAAAAAGTATTACACTGAAAAAAGAAGAGATAATAGATTTAAGAATGATTCTGTCATATATAAAATAGTATTAAATGGGAAGAAAAATCTTAAATTATGGTTAAAACTAATTAATTTTAGGAATTCTAGACATTTAAAAAAAATAAAAAAAATGGGACCTGCGGAATTTGAATCCGCGATTTAGGATCATTCACCGATTTGTTGAATGACTCACCTACGTCTTCAGCGTATAAAGCCGCACTTAACATGCGTGTGCTCTCCGTAGCCGAAGGGTTTGGATCAAATTCCTTCTCAGGCTGAGCTAAGGCCCCAATTAAGTATTAAAGAATTAAATGTTTATTTATAAACTTTTGGATAAACTTTTTGTTTTGATTGAGTTGTCATCTCATACACCGAGAGATTAATCCATGTGGATCTATATCTGATGGCCCACCATTATGCAACACAGATATTGTGCCATCTGAATTATATAAAAAATCATATGTATCTTTATTTTCCATACCATCTTCTTCAATACACTTGGTAAGTCTTCTTTTATCATCTTCATGTATCTCCTTTATTAAAGGTAAATCATCAGGAGTATACACTTCTGTCCGCATAATTTCTCCACCTTCAATAGGATATTTCCAAGTGGTAATTTGTTGCGAAGCATTATTTTCTGATTCGAAGATTGTCAATGAATGAATGGGCCTCTTTTGTTCATCATATGTTGTTAGGTTGTATTCCCCGTTATCTACTTTTTTTTCTTCGCTATGTAACAACCCATTATGATAGGTTCTTTTAATTGTTGTTTCTGCTCTCCAAATAGTCTCATGAGTTAACTGTTCTCCAAAATACCTTCTTGCACATGGATATCCACCCTCATCAGTTCCATATTTAGTATATGTTTCTGGTTCAGAAGATGCTGTTTCTGGACAAGATCCTACTCTATCCTCAATATTAGCTTCATGAGTTTTGGGTGGCGACTGAAATCCTGATTTAACAACAGGATAAACCTGTTTTTCAACTCCTGTATTAACTGGAGTTGTATCAACTTTATTTTCTAGATCTGATGGAACTTCTTCATTAATATTTTTATTTCCAAAGATTTTGTAGGCAACGCCTGCTGCAACTAAGGATAGTGCTGCAGCTGCTAAAAGATACCATGTGTTTCTTCTTGATTTGTTGGTTGGCATTTTTGAAGTTAATCTGTGTTTGTTCTATCTACCATCGCTTGATAATATTGGTTAGCTTGTCCCATGATGATATCATGAACATCTTTGAAAGGCTTACCTTTACATCCCCAACCAACTGGTCCTTGATAATCTAAATCAACATGTTCGACTATCCCTTCCTTATTTATATTCAATTCAACATATCCAAAGAAAGCACCATTGTACTTCATAGAAGAAGGGGTGCTATCTCCATTATTATAGTAAGTGGATTCATTAAACCAAAACTCTTTTTTTTCTCCGGCTTTATTTACAAAAGAGAGAGTCATGTGTTTTGTATCTGTTATAGATGCTGGATCTTTTGCGTCTGGGCTATTGTATACCAGTGTCTGACTGACTCCATCTTTCTCTTGGTATATTTCTTTTCTCTCATATCCGAAATTGGTGCCATCTTCTCCTGTCCACCATTTCTCATAAGAAGAAAAACCAGACTCATTTATCTCTCTTTTATTAGGATGCATACCAGTATTGTCCCAATATACACGATATAATTCATCACAAGAAGAACGATGACTACTATCACACCCATCTGCATAAATTGCTCTAGATCCCCATGAACCTGGATCAGATTGTTTAGTCGCTTCGTTGAATCGCTCAGTTGAAGCTATTGTCTTTGTCTCCCTTAGAGTCCCATCATGATTATACACAAAATAATTATCACAAGCTCCACTGACACAATTCAGATCCTGCTCATAAACAACCCTGCCTTGCTTATCCTTAAATACGACTAGCGTGGGTTGTCTGTTGTCATCTACACGCGCTATCTCTCTCTGGTAATCTCCTAAATTTATGTCTATATTGCCCTCAAAAAGTTCTGGGATGAGATCAAGACTTCCAATAAATTTTTTGTAGTCTATTTTGGGATCTGGACTAATTCCTTGAGCAGAATTAGCAATCTGTGTCAATGATCTTGGTTCTGAGGATTTTAATTCAGTATCGGAGAGAGCATATGTTTTTCCAGTAGCATCTGAAGAAGTAGGGATTGTCTGTGCTATACTAGCTTGCTGCACAAGATTATCAAGAACTTCTGAATCTGTGTTTCTGTTTCTGAATAAAGTATAAACAACCGCTCCTGCTGCTACTGAAAGAGCTGCAGCTGCTAAAAGATACCATGCGTTTCTTCTTGATTTGTTAGTTGACATTTTAATATATGGTTTATCAATAAAAACTACATCCCCATACTGCCTCCTCCATTGGATATACGTCCATTAATAATTTCGGTTTTATCAAAAACACCATCCACATCAGTATCTAATCTTATTACTCTGCTGACAAGATCGCCATTTTCACCGTAATTGTATTTAGTCTCTTCAAATGAGCTTCTTTCTAAAACAAGCCTACCTGCAAAGTCGTACTCATTCTCGCTAAAAGAAGTTAGATCTCCATCAGCATCCCTTCTCTCATGCCTTAATAGATTATCACCATCATAATTCCATGTTTGGGACTCAACCAGCTTGTTTTCCTTAAAATTTTGTTCAGAAATCTTTTTTCCATTATCAAATAAGTAAACATCTTTTTCAGAGCCTCTCTGAAAAACTTGCCTAGAAAGTTCACCCCCTAAATATTCATTATATGTAGCTCTATCTGGTGTACTGTTACCATCACTATATTCAATATCTGTCAACAGATTACTCCAATCATCATAAGTACAGGTTCTGCTATAAAGTGTTTTCCCAGATGCACTTACAATATTCTCGGATAATAGATTGTCATATGAGTTCTCAACCCTGGTTTTCCAGGCTCCCTTCATCTTAGGATCATATGTGCAATCCATCTCTGCCCTAAAAATAAATGTATCTCCTTTTTGATACATCTCCGAAGTTAATTCAAGTTCTCCATCTCCGTCACTATCCCAAAATCTTTGGCCCTTAATCTTAGTGCCTGAAACATCATATTCATTAATATCATGATGGGTCATAACACCCATTTCATTAAATTGTATCTGCTCTAAAATATCTCCATTTAAGTTAAATGTTTCTTCTCTATGTAATGTAAAAATTCCATCTTTATCATAATCTATTTCATAAGTTTCTTTGACCCTTTTTCCACTATTAAGTTCTTGAGTAGATCTAGAAACTGTATCAGAATAACTAATAGATACTGTCTTAGCTAACTCCTCATCTATACTATAGAAATAAGTCGATTCATATTGTTTAGTCCCATCAAGATTAAAGACAAATTTTTTCTCTTGTGTCTTTAATCCTGTCATGTCAAAATATAATTCTTCAGATTCTCTAATTTTACCATAGCGTATATCTTCTCTTTTTGTTATTCTAATGTTGCCTTCGCTGTCTGTATAGATATAGTTTTTAATTGTTTGATATGCGTCTGGTTCAACTGAAACTACAACTTTATATCCTGTTTCAGGATCAACATAAGAGGTAGGTTCTCCATCATTTGAACCTGCTGCCTGTGACAAAACACCCTCCAAAGAAGATGTAGTGTGAGTTGGTTGAATTAAAATATCATCTAAAGAACCATCATTAATTGGCCTATTATCTAAAACTGCCATGCGATTTGCAAGCAAATCTGATACATCAGTAGAATTAGTACTGCCATACCCTCTCGCAGCAAGCCACCCAATAACTGCCAAAGGTATCGCTGCTATCGCTATATATTTCCGATTACCCTTTAATAGATTACCCACATTAAACATTTTTTACAATCTCCCTGTGATTACTTGATCCCTAAATTGTTGATTATGATACCAATACCTATCTGTGTTAAACCCATCTTGTCTTAGTAGAGCATGGGTTACACCCTCTGGACCCATCAGATAATCTTTTATCACCCTTACCTGATAAGGATTTAATCCAAAACCAAAGGGGTTTTCTGATGTGGGCTTTGCCGGCCTACGAAAACTCATCACATTAGGTATTCCTGGTCCGACAAACTCTGGAACTGAATCTTGAAAATTGTGAAATAGTTCATGATGAATAGCTGGGTACATAGACTTGTTTTTTGCCCAGTAGCCATCATATTCTCTTTCAAAATGACTATGCCAAAGACCGAATAAATGTCCTAATTCATGACAAGCAAACATTACATAACCAATCACTTTTAAGTTAGGATCTGCTGTTTCTTCTTTTTTGAATTTTTTTCCAAAATATTTTTCCATATCTTTTCTGAAGATCTCATCTGCCATTTCCTGGAATATTTCAAAAAATGTTCCGTCAAAAACACGACCTTTGCCTTGCTCACATAATGCTTCAGCTGCAACATAGGCTCTGTCCAATATACTGGAATAAGGTTGACTGCAGATCTCCCCTAATTTAGGATAAAAATAAGATTCTATATCAGGTCCACCCTCAATGAAGATTAACTCATTCCACGGAGTATCTAGATAAAGTGTTTCTGCATTTTCCATTAGTGTTTTTCCTATCGCTGCATTCTCTTTACCTGAATGTATCAGATCATATATCCTATTGAATTTCTCACTAAAGCTTATGTCTAATCCTCTATCTGCATCTTTAGGCCAAGAAAGACCAAACTCTTTAATCTCATCAGAACGAGTAGTATTACACCATATAAAACGGCAAACAGCACTCCATCGTAAGTAT
>JBDRQV010000232.1:0-14652 GCA_043826105.1 Nanobdellota archaeon
AATATATAAATGTTTCGAAATTTGGATGATGGTTGTCTGCTATGAAATAGAAATTAATATAAAGAGGAAAAGCAAGGTGTATCAGTATGGCTGATAAAGTAAAGAAGGCAGGTAAGGAAATAGGAAAATTAGGCAAGAAGATACATAAAGGGACAAAAAGGAATTGGAAAAAGATCCTGATGATAGTTGGAATTTCTGTATTGGCCCTTAGTCTGATCCTTTTTGTTACTGGATGGAGGATCAGGTTTGCTTTTCAAAATGAGCTTATTGTCAATCTAGAATCATCAGGGAGCTCATTTACAACTACCAATAAGGAAAGTAAAGAAGTAGTCTTTGACGTATCTGTGAAAAACAGTATAGCATGTGTTGCTAATTGCAGCTATGTGTTTTATGACAGGAGTGAAGACAAGATATTAGATAATGGAAACGTGATGCTGAAGGATCTTGGTTCATTCTCTACAAATTATGTACTTGTCCCGCCTAATAGGGGAAGCGGCCAAAAGATATATAATTTTGAGATTGAGTGCAGCAATATAAAATCATTTGTCTGCTGGACATTGAGCCCGAATATACGAAGATCTTCTTTTATAACCCTCAACTATGAGCTTACCAAAGAAGAAGAAAGTTTGAAGCTGGTGTTGATGGATAAGATAACAAAGAGTTTTGGCAGGATAAACAATGCAAGCAGAAATATGCAGATAGCTATCTATATCCTAAACACTTCTGTGGTCGGTTTTGATTATTTTATCGATAAGTTTAGCACAATAACAAAAAAGCTAGATTATTCCCTGAATCAGACAAAACGCATATTTGAGTTGTGGTCTGATGAGATGTATCTTAAGATTGATGAAGAATATAATAGTTTCCTGCAAGATTATTCATTGTATGATGACTCTGAAACTCTTCTGGATAATATTACCGGATCTATAGGGGTCCAAAATGATCTGGTTGAAAAGTATAACTTACTGAAAGATTATTTTTTAAAACTTACTGAAGAAACTTTTTTTGATGAAACATCTGATTCTGATTATATATATAATCAACTAAAAAATATCAATATTAGGCTGGAAAAAGAAGAATATAGTTCTATCGATGATTACAGATATGATTTAAACAGAGTTTCTATATTGGTCGAGGAGTTTAACAAGAGCATATGGTCAGTAAATAAAGGGATAATATCGAAAGGACATAATATCAGCTCTTTTGAATTCTCTAAAAAATGTGGATTGGGGTATTGTGAGAATACTAGTGATGATTTTTGTTCTGATCTGAAGAATATTATTGATGAATATAAAAATGATACATATGAAATTTTGACCGGCATAAATGTGTCTGAATTTGAGTTTTATAGATCTGTTGGCGATAATATAAGTATAAACATATCTAATGAAAGCTCGGCATTTTATATGAGATACTGCCAAAGAGAAGTGTTTACAGCAATAAATGATTCTCCTCGCTTCTTTTTTGATACAAACATCACTACATTTGCACCTATCAAAAATGAGTTGAGCGAGAACCTGCCCATGTGTTGCGTATATGGAGAATGCGCTCACTGCTGTACAGAAGGAGAATGTGTTGATGATCCAAGGCTATACCCTGTGATATTGATACATGGCCATGCTTTGCTAAGAGAGGTCTCTCCAGAGCCATTGCTCGATGTCTTCAATAAGATACAGTTCCAGATGCAGGAAGATGGATATGTCAATGCAGGAAGGATAAGGTTTGAGTTTAATGCGACAGATTATAGGAAAAATGATTGGGCGTTATTAAGGTCGCCTATTGTAGCTGTTGCCAGCTATTATTATGATTATTTTTATTCACTTGGAAAATATATCTACATCACTAAAAGCACAGATAATATAGATACATATGCTATAAGGTTAAATGAGATAGTAAAACTTGTAAAGTACAGGACTGGAAAGAAAAAGGTCAATATAATAGCACATTCTATGGGCGGGTTGGTCGCCAGGAGATATTTACAGATATTTGGAGAAGAAAATGTCAATAAATTGATATTGATAGGCACCCCAAATAAAGGGATTGTGGGAAATGTGGAGAGCCTATGTCATGTTGTCGGTGAAAAGAGGGAATGTGAAGATATGTATGGAGACAGCGTTTTCTTAAAGAAATTGAATGATCCTTATCAAGAGCCTGAAGAAGCCAATATATATACTATATCTGGAAAAGGGTGTGATATGGAAGGCAGTGATGGAGATGGAGTAGTTGTTTTTAATAATTCGCTCCTGGATTATGCGAAATCATTTATAATAAATGGAAAGTGTGATGATGCATTCAACAGGGGATTGCATACAGATATGCTCAATATTGATAAATATCCAGATGTCTATAAAGATATCAAGCAGATATTGAATATTTCATCCCAAGGATAGATTACAAAGTTTTTTATTTAAGTTAGTTTTTCTGTTTTGTATGGAACATCGTGAACATCATTTCAGAGAACTGAAGTTTTTGATTGCATTCAATATCGTATTCTTTACGGTGTTTGTGATTGCTTTGCTGAATATATGGAATGGCAATTCAGTATTTGGGTTGAATCTACCTTATAATCTAGATAATTGGATCGTATTAGTATTTAGTTTCTTTTCAATAATAAAAGTTTTCTGGAATCTGCTGTTACATTGAAAAGATTTGTCGATTTGAATGCAGCATCAGCAATAAAATTTATAAACAACAGTTTAAATCTTATTCTAAAATGAAGATATTAGCATTACATTCAGATTTTATTGAATTTGAAGCTAAAAAGAAGGCTATAAAAGATCCTGAAGAGCTAAAAAATAAGAAAGAAAAAGTAGACCAGTCTTTAGTGATATTCATCTCTGTTGAGAAAAGAGATGAGAAAGATATTCCTGATGTTGTTGATAATCTGATATGGCATATTAAAGATATTGCAGCTAAAGTAAAGGAGAAGAAGATTGTGCTTTATCCTTATGTCCACTTGACAAATGATCCTAGCAGCCCGAAAACTGCTTTACGAGTATTGGATGATGCTGAAAAAGCCCTGAAAAAAGAATTTGAAGTCCATAGGTCGCCATTTGGCTGGTATAAATCATTCAATATCTCTGTTAAAGGGCATCCTTTAGCAGAACTAAGCAGAGAGTTCGGCCCTAAATCTGGAAAAGAAGAAGAGAAGATCAAAGATATCCATGCATTAAAATCTGATAATATTGAAGAGACCGAAATTCTTAAGAAAGAGAGAAAATTGACTTCTTATTGGAATATATTGACCCCAGATGGAAAACTGGCAGATGTGAGCAAGTTTGATTATAAGGAACATGGTAATCTTAAGAAATTTGCTTTTTATGAGAAAGAAAAATCAAGAGAAGTCAAGGAAGAGCCCGCACATATCAGTATAATGAAAAAATTGGAACTGGTCGATTATGAGCCTGCTTCTGACGGCGGCAATCTAAGATATTATCCTAAGGGAAGGCTAATGAAAAAGCTTATCGAGGAGTATGTCACTTCCCGTGTTGTTGATTATGGTGGTATGGAAGTTGAAACACCCATAATGTATGATATGAACCATCCTACGCTTTCTAAGTATCTGGCTCGTTTTCCTGCCAGACAATATCAGATCGAATCTGACAAAAGAAAGTTCTTCTTAAGATTTGCAGCTTGTTTTGGACAGTTTTTGATGGCCCATGATGCGACTATCAGTTACAAAGACCTGCCATTAAAACTTTATGAGCTAACCAGATATAGTTTTCGCCGTGAACAGAGTGGAGAGCTGACTGGTTTAAGACGTTTGAGAGCATTTACAATGCCTGATGTCCATGCGTTGGTTCCTGATATGAAATCAGCCATGGAAGAATTTAAGATAAGATTTGATTTAAGCCTGTCAGTTCTTAATAACATGGGTATAGGAAAGAATGATGTAGAGATGGCATTAAGGACAACAAAAGATTTCTTTAAAGAGAATAAAGAGTTTATCTTAGATCTTGTCAAGAAATTGGGAAAGCCTATACTGTTAGAGATGTGGGATGAAAGGATATTCTATTTCGTATTAAAATATGAATTTAACTTTGTAGACACATTAGGAAAAGCTTCTGCTTTAAGCACTGATCAGATAGATATTGAAAATGGCAATACATATGGAATTAAATTTACAAATAAAGAAGGCAAGTTAGAGACGCCTTTGATATTGCATTGCAGCCCTTCAGGAGCTATTGAAAGAGTTATGTATGCCTTATTGGAAAAGGCTGCTTTTGATATGAAAAATGGCAAGACAGCTAAGATCCCATTATGGTTGAACCCTACTCAAGTTAGAGTTATCCCTATCTCGGAAGAATTTTTAGGATTTGCTAAAGGTTTAGTGGATGAATTATCTGATAATAACATAAGGGCAGATGTTGATGATAGAGAGCTGCATATAGGTAAAAAGATCAGGTCTGCTGGAACTGAATGGTGCTCTTTGGTAGTAGTTGTCGGAGAGAATGAACAAAAGAGCAAGAAGCTGCCTGTTAGGATACGTGGTGAAAAAGACCTGAAAGAGATGAGTTCTAAAGAATTGATTGATTATGTCAAGAAGGAATGCCATGGTATGCCATTCAAACCTTTAAGTTTACCTAAAGAACTTTCTAAAAGATGTATTTTTGTTGGCTAGATATTAATGATTTCTCCATGTTTTAAAATTCTAACTTTAACATCTGATCTTGATTCGACTAATTCTTTAAAGAGTTCTGCATCATCTATTGTTCCGACAATTCCAGAGCCAAAATGCATCGGAATAGCTAATTTAGGTTTGATCTGTATAGCGGCCTGTGCTGCTTCTTTTGCATTCATCGTGTATGTTCCTCCGACTGGAAGTAAAGCTATGTCTGCTTTTATCTGGGCTATCTCGGGAATCAGATCAGCATCTCCTGCAAAATAGACTGATATATTTTCTGATGTGATTATAAAACCAAGACCATTGCCTCTTGTATGGGTTCTGCTGTACATAGGAACTGTATTTATCTTAATACTATCTATATTAAGTTCAACATTATCTGTCAGAGTTGTTGCACCATATATTGTTGAAACAACTTCTGCTGTAGTCAAGATTTGGGTAGCATCTACTCTTATCTGATTTACCTTTTCCATGGAAACATGATCGTAGTGGTTATGAGATATAAGGATAATGTCTGCTGATTCATCATATTCTCCAAAATAAGGATCGATGTATATAACTTTATCTTTTGTCTTTATCTTAAAGGATGCGTGTCCCAGCCATGTTATCTGCATTTTACTTACAGATTAGTTTTATGTATAAAAGTTTATTGATTTTTCGATTAACTTTATAAAGTAAACTTCATTTTTAGATCATTATGGTATTGGATAAATTAGGAAATTCATTGAAAGATACTTTGTCTAAGATAGCTAAAAGTATGTTTGTCAATGAGAAATTGATAAATGAATTAGTTAAAGATATACAAAGAGCATTGTTACAGGCTGATGTAAATGTAGAGTTAGTATTTGATCTGACTAAAAGGATAAAGGAAAGGGCGTTAAAAGAAGATGTTCCCGGTGGATTATCAAAGAAAGAATATCTTATCAAGGTTGTTTATGAAGAACTGACTAATTTCTTAGGAAAAGAGAGCCATAAGATCGATATAAAAGGCAAGCCATTCAAGATTATGCTTGTTGGTCTGTTTGGAAGCGGAAAGACAACAACATCTGGAAAATTAGCCAGATATTTTACAAAAAGAGGATTTAAAGTCGCTTTAGTAGGATTAGACGTTCATAGGCCTGCTGCTATGGACCAGATCGAACAGGTTGCTAAACAGATAAGTGTGCCTGTTTTCCTGAATAAGAAAGAAAAAAATTCCTTAAAGATATGGAATGAGTTTAAGGACCAGTATAACAAATATGATGTATTGATAATCGATACTGCTGGAAGAGATGCATTATCAAATGATCTTATAAAAGAGATTGAAGATATAAGTAAAGAAATAAAACCTGAAGAAAGATTATTAGTAATATCTGCAGATATTGGCCAAGCTGCCCAAAAACAAGCTGAACAGTTCCATAAATCATGTGATATAACTGGTGTGATTGCAACAAAAATGGACGGAACTGCTAAGGCTGGCGGTGCTTTAAGTGCTTGTGCCATTACAGATGCTCCAATCAAATTCATCGGTGTTGGAGAAAGAGTAGAAGATCTAGAATTGTTTAATCCCCCTGGATTTGTCTCAAGATTATTAGGTATGGGGGATATTGAAGCATTGTTAGAAAAGGCTCAGGAAGTGATGACAAAAGAAGATGCTGCTGATATGAGCAAAAAGTTTATGTCAGGTAAATTTAATCTTACTGACCTGTATGAACAGATGAGTGCTATGAGAAAGATGGGGCCTTTGAACAAGATAATGGAGATGGTCCCTGGTTTCTCTCAGATGAAATTACCTAAAGAATTGTTGCAGGGGCAAGAAGGCAAATTAGAAAAATGGAAGGTCGTCATGGATTCAATGACCAAAGAAGAGCTTGAAGATCCTGAAATAATATCAAGTACCAGGATAGACAGGATATCTTCTGGATCCGGCTGTTCTGCTAAAGATATTAGGGAGCTCCTGAAACAATATAGGCAGAGCAAGAAAATGATGAAAATGATGAAGGGTCAGGGAGACATCAATAAAGTGATGAGAAAAATGCAGGGTAAACTGCCTAAAGGCATGTGATCATTCTAAATAAGTCGGATCAAATCTCTCTTTATATCTTTTGAGCCCTTTCTCTGTCGGAGTATCCATAAAGCCAAAAGAAGCTGCTTGACTAAAAAAATCTATGCCTTCTTCAAAACCTTCTTTCAATGCATAATATGCACATAGCTTGAATTCCGGGCTAAGCTCATCTTTTATGATGTCTGGATCAAAAATAATCTGCACCATGTTATGTTTAGACTTTAAACAGAATGAATCAGAGCTTTTTTTTGGATAATAATAATTGAGATACAGCTCATTTTCTATTGAAGCCATCTTGTTGGAGAACCTATCCCCATCATCTGTGTTGACCTCATCAAAAGTGTTTGTTCCTATAGATTTTAGACCTGAAATTCTTGCAGCTGCATTTTTAAAAAGGTCTTTGAGGTTCTTTTCGTTTAATAATATCATCAGGTTTAATTCTTCGGTTGTTTTAGCTATCTTAACTTCCATACCTTTGTATTTCTTGTTAAATAGCTCTACCAATGATTTGTATCTAGACATATAATCTGTCAGTTTTCCTGTCGCTTTTTCATAAAGTTTGTCCATACCTAAAGCTACCCTTAACAATTCAAGAAAATCCGTGCCAAATTGATTTATTTGTTTTTTGCTAAAAGCATCCAGTAAATCTACCATAAATGCCAATAAATCAATAGAGTTATTTAAACTTTTTGAAAAGATAAAAGTTTGAGACAATAGAAATAGAAGTATAAATCAAGGTGTATTAATCTACATGTATATCTGCTCTCATCTTATCCTTAAAGATGATATCCATATACCAATAATCCCCTGATTCAGTAAATGTATAGTTAAAGCTGTCTCCGAACATCATCCTTCCGCTCCTAACATAGAAAGATGAATCAAGTTTTCTGTATAATGCCACCTGATGAACTATCTGATCATCATTATTATATTTATCATTATGGATCCATCTTACTGTTGTTCCTTTTTGAACTGTCATGGTTGATGGCTTGAATTTAAGGTCTTCCATCTCTATAAACTCGCTATTTCCTTCAGCTTCATCGTCACTAGAATCATCTTCTGCTCCATTAGTTTCATCAGGCACCATATCTTCCTGGTCTTCTTCCCCTGTATCTGAAGTATCTTCGGTTCCTGTCTGTTCTTCTGCCACAACATCTGTTTCGCTATCTGTGGTTTCCCCACTATCCTGAGTTTCATCACCAACATCAGAAATTGTTATATCCTCAACATTATCAGATTCAGAAGCACAGCTGCTTAAAAGAAAGCACAATAATACTAATATAGCAATTATCTTTATATCCATCTATCAGTTAAAAGAAGCTGATTTATATAAAGTTTTCTATATATCTGTGACTAAATCCTTAAAGTGAATGTCTGTTCCTTCTGCCACTATAAGGATTATATTTAAATATTGTGCAATATAAAACTATTTAAACTATTGTAGTTAACTCAGATAAAAATGAAGATTATAGCTGATTTACATTTACATTCGAAATATAGCAGGGCAACCTCTAAAGACCTGGATATAAAGAATCTAGCAAAATGGGCTAAAGTTAAAGGATTGAATCTGCTTGGGACTGGAGACTTTACACATCCTAAATGGATCAAGGAACTAAAGTCTGTCTTGAAAGATGAAGGAAATGGTATATATACTGCTGAGGGTATGAATTTTGTACTTCAGTCAGAGGTTTCTTTGATCTATACAGATGGTGGAAAAGGAAGAAGGGTGCATAACATTATTTTAGCTCCAAACTTTGATGTTGTTGACCAGATTACAGAATATTTTCTAAAACATGGAAGGATAGATTATGATGGGAGGCCTATATTTAAGATATCTTGTCCAGAATTAGTAGATAATATGATGAAGATCAGCAGTAAGATTGAAGTTATACCTGCCCACGCATGGACCCCATGGTTTGGCATTTTAGGAAGTATGGGTGGGTTTGATTCTATTGAAGAAGCTTTTAAAGATCAGGTAAAACATGTGCATGCAATTGAAACAGGACTTTCCAGCGATCCACCTATGAACTGGAGGTTGAGTAAGTTAGATAAGTTTGCGTTGATCAGTTGTTCTGATTCACATTCGTTTTGGCCGTGGAGGATCGGAAGGGAAGCGACAATTTTTGATTCAGAATTAAGTTATGATAATCTTATCAAATCAATTAGGACAAAAGAAGGATTAAGAGGAACTATAGAAGTAGATCCTGCATATGGAAAATATCATTATGACGGACATAGGAACTGTAATGTATGCTTAAGCCCTAAACAGTCAAAAGAACTGAATAAGATCTGCCCTAAATGTGGAAAAGAAATGACAATAGGTGTTGAATATAGGGTAGAGGAATTGGCTGATAGAGAAGAAGGATCCAGACATGATGATGCTAAAGAATTTTACAAGTTGATCCCTTTATCAGAGATAATCGCCAAATCAATCAATGCTGGGGTAGCTACTAAGAAAGTTTGGGAAATATTCAACAATCTGATCAAAAGTTTTGACAATGAGTTGAATATTTTATTGAATGTCCCTCAAGAAGAGCTGGAAAAAGTGGTCGACAGCAAGCTGGCTGAAATAATCATTAAAAATAGAAAAGGAGAGATTGAGGTAAAACCAGGGTATGATGGTGTTTATGGGGAGCCAATATTTTCAGAGGCTGAAAAGGAAAATATAAAAGCCGAAGAGTATAATCTGAAACATAAACAGCTTTCCCTATCAAATTTTTAGTTTTATCGACGAAAAATTTATATATTCGATGAGTTCTAACATTATTTTATAGACGGGGGAAAGTTATTGCAACTTTCTACTCAAGGAGGTTAGAAAATGGCAAAAAAAGTAACAAAGGTCGGAGTCAAGAGAAAAGAAGGATATCTGTATTTTGTAGATAAGAAAGGGAATGTAGCTTGTGCTAAGATGGCACGTGGAAAAAAGAAAGGAAAATCTAAGATAGAAGTTGTAGCAAAGGTAGGAATAACAAAAGAGAAGGGATATCTGTATTTTGTCGATAAACAGGGAGATATTTCATGCGCTCAGATGGTGCGTGGAAAGAAGAAAGCTAAGAAAAAGAAGTAATTCTTTTTTTTATTTTTTTGGCTTATGGATGCCATATATCAATGTAAGACCGATAATCATAAATAATAATAAAGTTGCTATATTCTGTGGAGTTTCTGAAAAACCTATAACATTTCCTGTTATTGGACTCATGCCGTCATCTTTTACTATGATCTTACCTGACATAAATGTTTTTATCACATCGATATAACTATATTCTCCTGGTTGATTGAATTTGTATGTGTATGAATCTCCTGGATTGAGCCTCTCGCTCCTAAAAAGATTATTTGCCGAAACCTCTTTTATTACATGGACAGACTCATCTGTATTTATCCACCTTACTGTCGTGCCTTTTTCGATGGTAAGTGTCTTTGGGCTGAATAATCTATATGTCACGTAGATCACTTCTTCTTTAGGTACCTCATCAGAGACCATTACTTTTTCCTGCTCTATATTCTCAATGATATCTTCTGATTCTTCCACTATTATAAATGGATCTTGTTGAACAGCAATCTGATCTTGTTGAGGCAATCCATCGTCAAAAGGAACCTGTTGTTCGCTTAAAGAAGAGTAGTATGCTAGCCCTAATAGTATGACTAAAGCGGCTAATATTATTATAGGGTATTTTGTCTTCATTTTAAAAAAATTAAAAAAAATAAATTTATTCTACAGTTACTGCAAGCTTTTTGTTGAATGGTATAGACATAACTGTATATACTCCAGCTTCTTCAAAAGCAAGATCACCAACTTCTCCATCCATCAATTGAGTAGTTGCTTCTCCACCGATTATCCTGAATGAATATTCTTGGCTTCCCTCATCATTAACTACTATTGTAAGGGTTGATCCTGCAGCAATTGTTATTTCTGCTGGGTCAAAGCCTGCTTTTCCGTTAAAGCTTACATCTCCTCCAACTGGAGCTGATGCTTCTGGAGCTGCTTCTGGTGTTTCCACTTCTTCTGGAGCTGCTTCTGGTACCATAGGTGGTTCCTCTGGAGCTGCTTCAGGCACTGCTGGTTGTTCTGCCTGTGGGGTTGTTGTGCAACCTACCATAAACAAAACCAACATCATTGCTATAATATATGCTAATTTCATATTTTATCTCCTCCTTTATTTTATTTTATCAGCATAATTGCCGTATCTTCGATACACTAGTGGTTTTTATTTAAATAGTTTTCTGTTTTTCTAGATCAAGAACTTTTTTCAGGGAGATTATGGCCACTTCTAACTGTTTTTCATCTGGCTCTTTAGTAGTTATCTTCTGAAACAATATACCTGGGAGAGTTATCAACTTTACTAAGATGTTGTTCTTGTATTTTGAACTTAATTTTAAAAGTTCATAAGAAAAGCCTGCTATTATAGGTATGACTAATATCCTTAATGGGAATAGTATGGATTTTCTTACTATAAAGCTTAGGTTGTTGAAGTCTGGATTTAATCTTATCATCAGAAGAGGAACTAATGAAAAAATAAAGATACTGAAGATAAACACAATAAATATGAAGCTTGTCCCGCATCTTGGATGCAAAGTAGTAAATTTTTTTATGTTATCTACTGTCAACTCCTTGCCCGATTCGTAGCAGTGTATCGATTTATGCTCTGCTCCATGATATTCAAATATCTTCTTTACATCTTTCATCAGCGATATGGAATAGATGTAAATCACAAAAATTGCTATTTTTATTACAGCGTCAATCACATTGAACAGGACTGGCCTTTGCTCTTCTACAAAACCTATGATATGGGTTAAAAAATAAGGCAGAGCTACAAAAAAAATGATTGAAAATAGCATCGATAGTGCTAATGTCCAGAAAACTTCTGATTTTTTTAGTTTTTCTTCTGGCTTTTCTGACTGTTGGTCAGCGCTCCATATCAATGTTTTTATCCCTAGCACTAACATCTCGATAAGATTTACAATACCCCTTATGAAGAATATTTTTAGAAATGGATGTTTTTCTTTGAACTTTTTATGGATCGTTATTATCTTCCCTTCTTCGTTTCTTGTTGCGACAGCATAATAATTAGGGGAGCGCATCATAATCCCCTCGATAACTGCCTGACCGCCGACATCTATTTTTTTCATTTTAGATTAGAATTTAGATTATGGTTTATAAGTTTATTGGAAAGATTTATATTAAATGAACATATCAATTAGATTATGAAGCTCAATAAAACAGACATCGCCGGATTAATATTGATCTTATTGATGTTCGTTACAAGCATTTATCTTTATCCCGGCATCCCTGATAAGATACCTATCCACTGGAATGCTGCTGGAGAGATTGATGGTTACGGATCTAAAGGTCTTGGGTTGTTTCTGCTGCCGAGCATCATTGCCGGAGTATTTGGCCTGTTCATCCTTATACCAAAGATGGCTGTATTTAAGAAGAATATAGAGAGTTTTATGAAATATTTCAATGGGATGAAGATAGTCTTCATACTGTTTTTTGTCGGGATGTATATAGCTACAACAGTCCAGATATATAGGCCGTTCAACATATCTTATTTTATAGGCCCTGCTTTGGGGGCTATGCTGTTTTATGTTGGATGGATTATGCAGTTTGTCAAGAGAAATTATTTTATAGGCATAAGAACTCCGTGGACCTTAAGCTCTGACAAAGTATGGGACAAGACGCATAAGCTGGGAAGCTTATTGTTCAGGATCGTTGCTGTGATAATGGCTGTTTCATTTCTTTTTCCAAAATATTTCATATGGATATTCCTGATTCCTTTATTAGCCATGATAATCTGGTTATTTGTCTATTCTTATCTGGAGTTTAAGAAAGAGAAAGTATAGATGGCCTGCAGTCTCCGTTGTCCCTTATTTCAGTAGGATATTGTCTGCACGTAGTCGGTCTTGCTTTGTAGATTCTGCATTTTGCTAATTTATCTGTTTTCTCAAGAAAGATACATTTGTTATCCCTTATCTTCATGAATTTCCTATCCCTCAATTCTTCTGCAAAATAATCTTCTTTAAATCCTAAATCTGTTATCCTTTTGATGTCTTTATCGGATAAGAAAGGAGAGATTAGACAACACGAACCGCAGCGTTTGCATCTGAATGATTTAGGTGTTTTCATAAAGTTACTATTTTATTGAAGAATATAAAAATTTATTGAATAAAAATAAAAAATTACATCTTTTCCAAAGCTTTCTGCATCATAGGTAAGACAGCTTCTGCTTCATCTTTGAACATCCTGCCTAGCTTTGCAAACTGCCAATCTGTTGAGTCAGGTTTTCTGTTTTCTCTCGAGATCTGTAATTTCTTTTCTCCTTCATTATACTGCTGAATCGAAACAGTAATCCTTGTTGTTTCGAATTCTTTTGTCTCTGCAAACAATTGTTTATCTAGATTTGGGTCAAATGCCATTTATATCACCTTCATGTTTGAGTTTTGGATTTTTATTTAAATGTTTCTAGTTGCCTAATCCTGCTTGTGCTGTTTCATCTGAAATGTCAGCAGCACATTCATCTGGTTTTTGTCCAGCAAATGATGTGCAGATTGATCTCAATAAAGAGTTAGGAGACCTTTTTCCATTATACTGTTCTCCATTTATTATCAATGTTGGGGAGCCAGAGATGTGGTATTGTTGGCATTCTTCAAGATTAGTATTGAATGGTGGAAATCTGCCCCATTTAGATTGGTCGTTCATCAATTCATATATATGGTATTCCTCATCTACTTCCAATTCACAATCCTGGATCTCGCCTTTGTCTACATTAGCTTGATACATGCAATATTCTGCATCCTGCTCATCAACAAAACATGTTAAATAAGAAGTTAGTTTAGGTCTTTCTTCTTTTTGGATACAGTATTGCCTTAACTGCTCTTCTACTTCTTCTTCACCATGCATTGCGTAATTAACAAACTTTAACTCAAATTCTATCTCATCATCTAATAATTCCACTACTGGGATGATTGCTCTTTCCATCTGAGCTGCATAAGGACAAAGAGACATAACAAATAATTCAACATGTGGTGTGGCCCTTTTAGTATCTATATAATCATCTGGATCAACAATGGTGGGCTCATTTTCGTTCACTGGTTCTTTTTCTTCTACAACCTGTCCTTCTGCTTCTGGAACTTCTTCTTCCACTTCATCCTTATCACATATAGAGTTATCATCCTTGTCCAGACAACAGCTGTCTGCATGCCTTATGTATGGTGCATTACAAACAATATCTTCCTGGCTGTCCATGGCTTCAACAACAGTCTGTTTGATCTCTTCTTTTATCTCTGAACCGTATTTTTCTCTAAAAGCCTGCTCTTGTTCTGGAGTGCATGCTGAAATCAAGAAAATAGACATTATCAATCCAATCAATAGATAGTTCTTCATAATAATCACCGATCAGATGAAATTAACTTGTATTTTAAAAGCTTTTCTAAAAATACTTCTTGTCGGTAACGAAAAAAATCTTTCTTTTCAATAACTAAAATATATATAATCTATAAGAAAAAAGTATATAAATAAGCTAGTTTTAGGTTAATGTTATCTCGTGGGTAAACCGTCGGGAATATACTACATATTGTGTTTTTGTTGCTAATTAAACAAAACATTTATATATGACCTCTATCACTAAATATAGTGTATTGGTCCTTGTGTAAACACAATATATTGTGTTTTTGATGAAAAAATTTACCACTTTAAGATGAAACACGAAAAAACTAAGAGTGTTTTTTGTGTCCCAAAAATCACAAAGTGATTTTTTAGGACAACAAAAATCAGAGATTTTTCAGTTTCATTCTTGTCGTGGAAGCCAAAAATGAAATGTCCATATTGTCAACACGGAGAAACAAAAGTAAATGATACCCGAGAGGCAGAGTACTCTGATGTTACCCGACGGAGAAGGGAATGCCTGAAATGTGGTAAACGATTTACAACATATGAAAGGGTTGAGATGGTTGATCTTAGGGTTGTAAAAAAAGATAATTCGATTGT
>JBDRQV010000233.1:0-2940 GCA_043826105.1 Nanobdellota archaeon
TTATAAAAAAAAGAATCCTGATACCTTTCTGCTCTTTCTTCTAAAGTTCCTGTTGCACTTTCTTCAGGAACTATACTTGTAGTTAAACCGATTCCATAACTGCCAAAAAAACTTTCAATACCTTCAGATATTTCTTTTTTATATTGTTGAAAAAATTCGTCTCTTGGTGAGAAATAGAGGTCAATTGTAGGTTTTACACCAGTAGATTTATTGCTTCCTCTAAATAGACTGATCCACCATGGCTCGGTTGCTACAGTTATAGCTGCAACTGTGCTAGCCTTTAAAAATAGTCTCCTGCCTAAATCCATGATAGAAGATTATTAGGTTAGATATATAAATCTTTCGTTTTATTTACTATTTATTAGTAGTAAACTAATTATAGATTATAGCTATATGTATATATTTAAAAAATAACAATTAATTAAAAATAATAGAAATTTTATCCGATATACTCTTCGTCTTCTACAGGTTCTTCAGAAAGTTCAGCTTCATCAGAAAGATCCAGATCTTCAGGTATTTGACCCTGCATTATTTTCGTCTCATCCTTAAATTGTTCAGGTGGAGCATTCGTATATACTGTCTCTGGTTCACCAGATGCTTCTCCTGTAGCTTCTGCTTTTCCAATAACTTCCATTTTTCCAAATTTTCCAGTTGTTAACTGTTTCTCTCCTTGAAATTCAGAAACATAACCGTTTGTAATCTTAACCTTGTCTCCTGTGTTAACTTGATCGATTTGTTCATTCCATAAACTAAGGATTACTTCGCCTGTGTCATCCTTTGCTTTTGCAGAACAAACACGGCCTTTTTTTCCAAATTTATCGAATTCTCTGATATCGCCCTTTTCACTTACTTCTATTGTTATCTCAACATTTCCCTGTCTTGGTTGTAAATCTTTTACTTGCATTTTAATTAAGTAATATTTGTCTATTTAAAAATATGTTGTTTATTTTAAGTCTTTGAATGTTATTTCCTGGCTGATTAGCTTGTTTATGGTTTGATTTAGTTCACCAACCTTAACCCTTATTTGATTTGTTGTATCCCTATCCCTGATCGTTACAGAATTATCCTTTTGAGTGTCAAAATCAACTGTTATGCAATAAGGTATCCCTATCTCATCTGCTCTAGCATATCTCCTTCCTACTGACCCTGACCTATCATATATTGTCGTAAATTCTTTCTTTATCTTATTGAAAACTCCTTTTGCTTCTTCTTCCAGTTTATTGATCAATGGAAAGACAGCTGCCTTGATTGGAACTAATCCTGGGTGTAAAGATAAGACAATATTCCCTCTCTCTTTATCATCCTGATAAGCATCATATAAGAAAGATAAGAAAGCCCTGTCTATCCCTTGTGATGGTTCTGATGCTACATAGGGAAGAACCTTTTGTTTTGTTTCTTCATCAAAATATTCCATGCTTTGCTTAGAATGCTCCTGATGTTGTTTCAGGTCAAACTGGCCCCTATCTGCATTGCCATGTATCTCTTTCCAGCCAAATGGAAATTTGTATTCAATATCAAAACAAGCAGAAGCATAATGGGCTAATTCATCTTTAAGATGCTCCCTTAACCTTAGGTTCTCTTTCCTGATTCCCATATTAATAAAGAATGTGTAATAAGAAGCAAGCCAATATGCATGCCACGATGAACATATTTTATTATCTACTAAATCTTTGATCTTCATCACTGAATGCTCTTCCTTGTTTTCCTGATTCTTCTGAGTTAAGATCTGGATTTCCATATCTTCAAATTCTTTTACATAAGGACAATCTTTTACTTTATCTGGATGTACAAAATATTCTATCTCAAACTGCTCAAATTCTCTGCATCTAAATAAGAAATCTCTCGGAGATATCTCATTTCTAAATGCTTTTCCTATCTGTGCAATACCAAAAGGAAGTTTTTGTCTGGCTGAATCCATAACTAGCTTAAAATCTGTAAATATGACCTGGGCTGTTTCCGGCCTTAGATAAGATATGTTACCTTCTACTGGACCTACTTGAGTAGTGAACATAAGATTAAACTGCCCCCTGCTCTTTAGATCCTCATTGCATTTAGGGCATTTCAATCCCTTATCATCATCTCCCTTTAGAAGTACCTTGCATTTGTCACACCTATAGATATAATCAGTAAAAGAGTCTACATGACCTGATGCTTCCCAGACTTTTGGATGAGTTATAATTGTACCATCTATACCTACAACATCTTCTCTATCCTGTACAAATCTCTTCCAAAACGCCTGCTTTATATTGTTCTTTAGTTCAACTCCTAACGGGCCATAATCAAAGAAACCTGCCATCCCACCATAGATCTCACTATTTTGATATATGAATCCTTTTTTCTTGCAAAATGTAGCCATATCATTTATCGATATCATAGTATTGGATTTTTGTGATGGTTTAAAAAGTTTTTCTGTTTTTTCTTGTTTTTTAGATGATAACTCTTCCATTTTCTGTTTAACCTCTTTTTTAGTAGGTTTTTTCTTTCCAAAGTAAGCGATGTTCTTTGTTGTTATCTTATCACCTTCTCTTTTCGATTCCTTGAGATAGTAATATTGATGATTGTTTATTGTTTTTTTTACTAAATAAGCCATAAGAGAAGTTAGGTACTACAGGTATATAATAGTTTTGAAAAAGAGAAGAGTGGTTGGTTGATTAATAACATAAGGAAAAATTTAGGGTAATGGTCGATATTTCGTTCCATAACCATTTGGAAGCACAACCCTAATCAATCTTCCGCTAAGATTTGCATCCAAGACTTGTAATGTTTCTTGACCGCCGATAATTGAAGCAATATCTGAATCAATATGTCTTTGAGAACCAGAAACCACATCTCCAATATGTTGCATAGATTCGTCTTCTAATGGATTATACTGATCATTCATTTGATTGAGAAGTAATCTAAAGATCAAAACATCTCTATCTTTACCTTTAAGATTAAAAT
>JBDRQV010000234.1:0-4140 GCA_043826105.1 Nanobdellota archaeon
TAGGAGCTATACCTGTTGTTGAACAGAGAGCAGGAGAGAAAAGAACTTTTGTAGGTATGAACGTAATATCTGGAATGAAGAAACAAGATGGTTCACTTACTATGTTGTATAATGTTCCTAAAACTGTTGCCGACCTATTACAAAGGTCTGAGGAATACTTTTTATTGTTTAGAGATAGAAAAGGTTGGAAACCTATATATTCTGAATCAAAATGGCATATTGCTGGAATAGATAGTATTATAGATAAAGGTGGAGAAGTGTGGTGTCAGGGTGCTTATGTCTTCAAGCCCGGTGATCTGGTTTTAGGTTATAATTTTAATTCTATCCGAAGACCTGATGATAGGCAAAGAACTGTCATCAATGAAAGAACGATTGAAAAAGCTATTGAAAAGTTATTAGGAATATGTTATGATCCTGGTGTAATCAGAGCTATTGTAGAGAGAGGGTTTGAAACTCGAGATAGTAAAAAGGAATGGAGTATTTTAGCAGACAAAGTGGTTCCATCAAGTGATATGAAGGAATTATATAAATCTATTTTTTATGATGTATGTGCCAAAAGAGGTTTGGGAGATGTTGTTATACAATCACCATATTCTAAAACACCAAAAAGAAGGATAAGAAATACACTGGAAAAGTTAGGGGTGCAATCTGTTAGCCTAAATCCTAGTTTGGCTAGCTTTATACACGAATGTGGCGTGCCTTATGATAGTGATCTTACTCTTGATTGGGCAGATCTGATGTATGGTGATTCAAGCGAATTTTCCGGTAATATCAGACGAGTAGATAATCTGCAGATCAGAAGAGCTAAACAATTTGATGAACTAGATATAAACCCGCTAGTTCAGACTGCAATGGGATTTTTTGAACTACATAGAAAGTTTGGATATTCTTTTGTACCTAATGTGCAATTACTAGTTGAAACTACTCAAGATGAAAAATGGATAAATTTTAGAGATTATAACCTATATAGGCAAGGAAAAGGCATCGATAATTCATCATTATTTAAATATAAGCAACCGAGATTTGCTGTTCCGGATTGGATCGATGGAAATACTGCTGAATCCTATTTTAGATTTGTAAGGGCTGTCAGAGTAGTATTGCCTATAAAGGGTGGTTTAAACTTAACAGATATCGGAGAGGCTTATAGAGATGATGATCAGCAGCCTATAGAATCAAAGTTAACTAAGGATCAGATGGAAGCGACTTCATTCTTAGATAGAGCCTTTTCAGACGCTTTGGCATGGAGAACCCCAAAAGATATTGCAGTGAGATCTCAAAATTGGATAGCAAAAGCAATGAAAAAAACTTTTAAAGGCAATCAAAGAAATACATTAGATGCTTTGGTGGGGTTAACAGAAGATCCAGATTTAAGGGATAGTGCTGGCATTATATTAGGGATACAATCTGATAAAGACAGAAGAGCACTTATGGATTTTGTCTATAACATCAGCAGTTATGTGTTACATCTTAATCCTGATTATAGGCCTATAGCTGCAAATAGTAATTTTGAACTTGTCTCTATCCATTCAAACAGGCAATATCAGGGAGGATATTTTGTTAAGGGAGAGTTTAGATCTTGCTTATTCAGTTATAATGTAAAATTTACAACACCATTAGACAGATTCGTATATTACCCAGATAATTACAGGGCTTTGGTTATTGAGTCTAAAAATATAGAGGTTTATAAAAAATTGATAGAGGCTGCTAAACCAGATGTATCTTCTAAAGTGGAATTTGTCGATTATTTTAAATGGGCTAAAGAAAATGGGCATGCTATAGATGGAGAAATGAAAAGCAAGCTGAGAGAGGCTTTCCATGCTGTGCATGGTAAGCTTGCTGTAATTGGAATTGATCCACAATCATATGGTAAGATGGGTCTGGTCGGAAACCAAGAAGTAAGGGAAGATAGAGGAAGGATCGTAAGCGGTGATATGGAAAAAGGTGTAAAGCATCTTGTAGATGCTTCAGCTTATTATAGAAATGCCAATAGTTATAGACGTGCTGCTGAAGCTATGGGGTATAAAGTTGTAGACCTAGAAGACGGCATTGCAAGAACATTAGTCAAGGCTGGTGTAATGGATGATATAGATGCTGTTATTGAAGGATGTAGTTATGTCAGAACAAAAAGAGAATTTGATGATAGAGAGACAAGGAATATAGGGGTAGCTAAAGAGCTGTTATCCTTATTTGGAAAAGAGACTGGATTAAAATATGAAGTTGAATTTTATGATCACCTGACGAATAAAAAAGGAGTAGTATTGCCTGATTCATGTATCTTCTCTAATGTTAGAGAAGGAGATACATTTAGAGTATATATAAGGCAGGATCAACTTAAAAGAAGGACAAAGGATTTTGCCAAAGACCTGTTATATGTTGCAGTGAATGATGATGCTGCTCAAAATGTTATCATCAATCAGGTTGTTGGAAAGTATGGGGCTCAACCAATAGCTGGAACCATGGTAACTGTAGGGCAGGCTTTTAAAGATCTGATGAAGGCAAAGGTGTTTTAAAATGAATAAGATAGATTTTGGATTAAACACTGGAGGAGTATCACTTAATTTAGGAGATTTATCTATCAGAAGAAGGGGTGTTAGGGCTACTCCTGTCGGTACGATGAGAATTGATCTTGAGGATATGGTTAGAAGTGAACCTAAAACAGATGATGTAACCCCTCAAAAGAATGATTCTAGGAGAACAAGGGATAGACTTAGGGCGATTTTAAAAAAAGATCCAAACTCAAAAGAGGCATTATGTGAAATTGCGGATTCGTATGCAGCTGAAGGAAGAACAAAGGAAGCTATTGATTCTTATGTTAAATTATTGGACATTGATCCTGGATTTAGAGATGCTGCTTACAAAGCAAGTGAATTAGATCCTAATGTGAGTGATAGAGTTAAGGATAAGAAGTTATTTTTTGAATCATGGGGATATGCTTTGTTAGAGCAGGGCAAGAATGATTCTGCCAGAAGAAGATTTAGGAAAGCTTTGGAAGTTGATGGTAAATCATTGGGCGCATTATATGGTGTAGCCAGAACATATGAAAATGATAAAAGATTTGTTGAGGCTGTAACTAATTATGTTAAAGTAGCTATGGTTAATTCTAGTTTTAAAGATACTGTAAAAAGAGCTGAAAGTATAGATAAGAAGGTTTTCTATAAAGTTTGGGGTTATGAATGTATCGCTGCTGGACAGTATGGGAGAGCAAGAATGAAGTTTAGAAAGGCTTTAGAGATTGATCCTAGATCTAATGATACTATGTATGGGATCGCTAATTCTTATGAGTTAGAGGGTAAGAGTAATGAAGCTATTGGGCATTATGTTAAGATAGCTATGATAGATTCTAGTTTTAGAGATGTTGTTGAACGTGGAGAGGGAATAGATAAAAAAGTATTTTATAAGATTTGGGGTAATGAGTGCATTGCTGCTGGACAATATAGTAGAGCCAGGATGAAGTTTAGAAAATCATTAGAAGTTGATCCACATTCTTATACTGCATTAGAGGGGTTAGCTAGAGCTTATGAGTTAGATGGAAGAAAAGAAGATGCTGTTAAGATAAGGGCTAAACTTAGTAAATAGTTATTACCATTATATAGTAGTTATTAACCGAAAGTTTTATAAATAAATATTGAATTACTGTAAATAATATAATATACAAGGTGAGAAAAAATGGGATTATTTTCAAAATCAAGTAAAAAAAATGTTATGGACCAGATCGGAAGATTAGATGATGTTGTTCTTCAGTTAAAAAGTGTTTATGGGCATAATGTTAGGAGAGATGATGGAAGCGAGATCAGCATAAGAAAATTCTTAGAAAGTACTGCTAGTCCAAGAGAAGCTTTAGAAGTATTGGGTGATGGATTGAGGCATGTTAGGGATGATTACATTAGTGAGATTGGAACTGCACAAGATATGGACTTAGTTAAAAAAGTTCTATCTTTTGAACTAGGAAGACAACAAGTTATGGATAGATTAGCAGTTATGCTCGATAGCAAAGATTATGCTGATATGATCACTTTAGGTAATGAAAGATTAAAAGATGGGAGATTTGATGATGCATTGGTTGCTTTTACTAATGCTTTACAGACATCTGAAGATAAAGGTGCAGCACTTTATGGAAAAGGCAGAGTGTTTGAGGCTAAA
>JBDRQV010000235.1:0-3044 GCA_043826105.1 Nanobdellota archaeon
AATATAAATCACATACTAAATCAGTTTAAGCTTATACAAAATGATAGCTTTAGATTTGAATTCTATAGTATCGCTAACAATAATAACATAGATGCGTTTTATAAATGGCTATTTATTAAATATGGAGATTGTGAAACTTCTTCATGGATAGATAGATGTGATACAAGATGGATAAAATATCATAAAAAATTTCAATACCCACTTATAAGATTGTGTTCTTATCATCATATTGAATTACAAAAAGAATATAAAGGATAGATAATGGCAATAGAAGAAGAAAAACTAAAGATTCTTAAGACTTTAAAAAGGGCACTCGGAAAAAAATATAACTATGATAATATCATGCACTTAGGTGTTGATGATAACACTCTTACCGATATAGAAGTCATTCCTACTGGTTCACTTAGTCTTGATAAAGCTACTCAGATAGGTGGTTGGCCGAAAGGTAGATTGGTGGAAATCTACGGAGATGAATCTGCGGGAAAAAGTTCTCTTTGTCTCCATGCTATTGCTCAGTGCCAAGCTGCTGGTGGTACCGCAGCTTTTATAGATGCTGAACAAGCTCTAGACTTAGTTTATGCAGAAGCTCTTGGGGTTGATACTAGTTCATTAATAATAGCTCAACCTGACTTTGGAGAGCAAGCATTAGATATTGTTGATGTCCTAGTTAAATCTAATCAGCTAGATATGATTGTGGTAGATTCAGTTACTGGTCTTCAGCCTAAATCTATTATTGAAGGCGATATAAATAAGGCTCATATTGCAGATCATGCTCGTCTTATGAGTAAATCAATTAGTAAGCTTGTTTCTGTATGTAGAAAAACAAATACCCTAGTACTTTTTACCAATCAGATTAGAATGAAAGTTGACTGTGTTTCAGCTGAATCTACAGTCACTTGGAGAATTAATAACAAGGAAAGGAAAGGTATTATGCAATCTACAAAAACTACTTCTATAGGAACAATGTTCAATGCAGTAGGTTTCGATCATGAAACTATGGACCCAGGCACATATGATGTATCGGATAAAAATCTGGAAATTCTATCATATAACAAGATGTTGGATACAGTAGAATTCAAGCCTGTTACTAAGCTCATGTATAAAGGGATTGCTCCTAGCTTTACATTGAGCATTAACAAAACAGATGCGTTATTATGTGGCGCCAAACATAAAATACTATGTCATCGAGAAAACAAGGATGTTTGGATGTCAGCAGAAAAAATATTCAATATAAACTCTGATATTTTAACCAAGACTTACCTTGATAATAAACTGCAATACAGCACAATTAAAGTAACTAAGAATAATGAACAAATACCAATGTTAGACATTGAAGTAGCTGATAATCATAACTACATTGTTAATGGGGTTGTAACTCATAATTCCTATGGTGACCCACGTACAACAAGTGGTGGGAATGCATTGAAATTCTTTGCATCAATAAGAGCACGAATTTCTCGTAGTAATATTGATGAAAAAGAAGGAAGAAACATTGTAAAAGTAAAAATAGAAAAGAATAAACTTGGCATTCCATTCCAAGAAGCAAACATAGAATTTATTTGGGGAATAGGAATTGATAAAGCAGCAGATCTAATTGATATTTGTTTATCAGAAGATATTATTGAGCTTGGTGGCTCATGGTATAAATACAAAGAACAAACCTGGCAAGGGAAAAAGAACTTTTGCAGTATACTAAATACTAATCCAAATTTATGGGATGAACTTTATAAACAATACCGACAAAAACTGGAAAGCAGAAAAAATGAAGAGTCAACTTGATGAGCTTATATCAACAATAGATGATGGAATAGAAGAATTTGCTCTTAGGAATACATTCCAAAAGGTTATTGATGGCAATGAAAGCTATATTAATTCTATAGGGAAACAAAATAATCCAATCACTAATGTAATTAATAGAATAAGATTAGGCGGTCCAGGTATTCCGCAAGCTACTATAGATGATAAGACTTTATTAGATGCTTTGTGGAATGACGTTAATAGTTGGAATAATGAAGGTTTAAATATTGATATAGCACATGTTGCAAGCTGTATTCTTAATTATAAATATACACCTAATGAACTAAAAGCAGAAATATCATCAGATATTGTAGAATCAGTAATTAGAGAAACCGATTCATCAATAGACAATATACATAGTCTAAATGAAATTGTAACAAATTCAAAAGTTAATAGTAATTTATATAAAATAGCTAAACATAGACTATCAACACTAAAACTAGAATGCAAATATAGTTTATAAACATTAATAATTATAATAGTAGAAACAATACCTTAATAATCGCATAATAACGGAGAAATGCATGCGAGCAAGAGATTTAATAGAAGCATTAAATGTAGCAATTCAAGCAGACGTACCAGCATTTATTTGGGGAGTCGCTGGAATTGGAAAAAGCGCAATCATTGATCAGCTAGGAGAAAAAACTGGTATGCCAGTGGTTGATCTTAGATTAGCTACCCAAGAAGTAGGTGATCTAACTGGTGTTCCCTATATTAATCCAGATACTAATACTACGCATTGGGCTAAGCCATCATGGTGGCTAGAAGAAGACAAATGGATTCTATTCCTTGATGAAATGAATAGAGCAACGACAGAAGTTTTACAAGCTGTATTTCCTTTGGTTAGGGACCGTAGGTTACATACTCATAAACTTCCTTCTGGAGTAAGAATCATTGCTGCTGGTAATCCTCCAACAAAAGGATATGTTACTAATGTTATGGATGAAGCATTGCATACAAGATTTATGCATTTAAAATTAGATCCCAATTGGGAAGATTTTATACATGGGACATGTGATTTTATTAGTCCCAATGTTCTTGGCTATATTGCTGCTGCACCAAATCAATTATGTAATCTTAAAAGTGATTTTGATATTAACTCAGTAACAGGAGCCACTCCTAGAACATGGGATATGGTTGATCAAATACATACAACCTTGGGAGATAAAGCTAATACTAATGAGGGACGTATGTTACTTACAATATGTGCATCTGGACTAGTTGGATCAGCACATGCACATGATTAC
>JBDRQV010000236.1:0-23029 GCA_043826105.1 Nanobdellota archaeon
GAAGAAAATATTTCTGAAAAAAGAATACCTTTAGTTGAAGAGATAATTGAATCTACTAATAAATTAAGTTTTGATGAAGTTAAAAAAGCCGCGAAAAAGAATCCTGATAAACCTTTTTTTCAAAATATTAAAACCAAAGAAGAATTTCAAATGAGAAACATCATTAGTGGCATTGTGGCTTTAGCTGCAGGTGGTGATATGGATTCTTCTGAAGCTTCAAATCAAATAATAAAATATGCGAGTAAGGGTCTCAAGATTAATCCGAATAGCATTTATTTACTTCAAATGCGAGGTCGTTCCCATGGTGATATTGGTTCATTTAAGGAAGGTTTAAGAGATTTGAACAAAGCTATAAAACTTAAATCATATTATACAGACGCTTTTGTAGAAAGAGGATATATAAAACAAAAAATGGGCGATCAAAAAGGAGCTAATGAGGATTATACAGAAGCGAGGAACATTGAACCTGGAATAATTATTCCAGCAGGAAATTAGTTCTTTAGAAAACTGCCACTCTTCTATTTTTAGGACTTCAAATTTATTGGACATAACGATGTTAGTTTCTCCGACCTCGAAAATCTTTGATTTTCAGAGCTGGAGGAAAAAATTTACGAAGTAAATTTTTAGTTTTTGGGCGAAGGCGACTAACGTTCAATTTATAGTAAAATTATATTTTAATTCTAAAAAAATGGCAGAAAAATAGGAAGTTTTAAATATTACATTGTAATACATAGTCATACAATGGAAACTGTATCTGTTAAATTCCAGGAAGACATATTAAAGAAGATTGATACAAGCATAAGTCAGCATAATTTTAACTCTAGGACAGAATTTATTAGGGACGCCGTTAGAGATAAATTATCTGAGCTGAGTAGAGATGAACTTATTGAAGAATTTATGAAGTTCAAAGGAAAGGCAAAAAAGAAGACTACTGATGAAGATCTTAAAAAGATTAGAGCAGAAGTTAGCCAAGAACTGATGGAAGAATTAGATAAGAAATTTAGCTAATATTTTCAGGTCTAATTACTAAAGCAATATCATCGAGTTCTTTAAGGATATGTGGATCTTGTGAAACTAAAATAGCACTATAATTCCTTGCATGAATAGCATTTAGGCAGTCTACATAAGGAATATTTCTTTCTTGTGCTAACTTTTTGGCTTCTAGATGTTCTTCATTTTTGATTTCAATCTTGATTAAAGTTTTAGTTAGAAACAATACGTTTAATAAATCTTTGATCTCTTCTTCAGAATATCTTTTTTTCAGTTCCCAAACTAAAGAATCAGAATAGTATACCTTATCTTTATTCTTTAAGATTGTCTGAAATAAGTGACTAGCATAGCTACCCAATGGTCTTCCTATTTTACTAGTTCTATTTTCATAAAAATCTCTCCAGATACATGTATCAATTAAATAATATTTTTCTGCCATTTTAATCAGTTAGTGGTTTACACTTATATAATTTGCTAATATATCAAATGACTCTATTTTGGATATATCGGTCATTTGATTATTACGAAAAGCTTTGCTTTGAGTATAAATTTAACAGTTAAAAAGTCGCCGGAGTCCCAAAATTGAATATAACACTCGAAATTCGTGTTAAATACCCTAGAATACTTGGAGAGGTTCAAAGTTGAGTTCTCGCTTTATCAATTCTGCGAAGCAGACTAGAATTCATTAGGGAAAGGGGCGTCCGTTTTTTGCCAACAACTAACTACTGTTAAAAAATAAAGTAAAAAATCAAAAAGCTTACTTGTAACTTACCAGTTCCATGGCCATTGCCCCTTCGCCACTATATAAAACTTTCAATGGCAAAGGCACGTTATCAGCTATCCAGTAGTATACTCCATTTGATTCGTACTTCTTTACACTGAATGTTCCTGCAGGCACTGTCACAGATTCCTTGCCCACATAGTTCACTAGAGCATCAGCAGTTGTAGAAGCTGAGTTTGGCCCTTGTTCTGGACACTGACCCTCTTGCTGCATGGTCTGACCTGCTATGTTCATAATAGTTGATATCTTTAGGCATGCTAATGATACCTTGTCCAGCCACATCTTTGTTGTTACTGTGTTTCCCTGCACATCCATGTCAGACTGCTGAAGCCATGCTGCTTTTCCATCTGCTGTGTCTGAGCTGATCTTATATTTCAGATTCATTGTACTCTGCTGTCCATCAGCGCTTGAGGTTATCTTATATTCATATTCTTTTATCAAACCATAATTGTAGAGCATGTTAAAAGTAAATTTTGAAGAATCCTCTACAGGCGTTTCCTGTGAAGCCTGTGTTTGCTGCTCTTGTATCTGTTGTTGATCTGGAGCCTGCTGCACCTGCGCTTGCTGTCCGCAACCTGCTAAAAGCATCATCACAACCAACAATACTGTCAAAGAAATAAATTTTTTCATGCTGTACACCCCCTGTTTTTATTAAGTTTAATCTTTAGATTACTGGCAAGTTACGCTCTTATTGTCCTGTGCCAAAGGATAAATTTCATTATCTTTATAGACCTTAACTGTGTATTTCCTATTATTGCTGAAGCCATATTTTGCAGGGCATTCATTTCCTCCTGTATCAACTGTCCAGTTCATCGTATCTGGATCTCCCTCTCTCCTTGAACAGGTGTGACCTACTGTTACTAAAGCTCCGGTACTATGCTTCCATGAGCCACAGTCAAAATTATCATCAGACCATACTAAGATAGGAAGTTCAAGCCTTGTTCCGACAGGACCCCGAGCAGTTCCTTTTACAACAGCCCTAAAACAATTATTTGTATTTGAATTCCAATTGCAGGTGAAAGAAGTGATGATTACTCCTGCTGTAACATTTTTTGTTATATTTTCTGAGCAGTCTTTTGGGCAATTGCATTTATTTTCTCCAAGACCACATGCTCCATCTCCGCATTTGGTGCAATAGAAAGCACCTTTGCATAGCATGCAATTTCCTTCTTCATCAGGATTATCACAGCTTATAGATACCAATTTATCACAGCATGATGGAGCACCAAGATAAAAGGCATTGCTGCTGCCTTCTTCTACACATTTTGTCTCATTAATTGCAGGAGGAATGATTATAGGGGGTTCAGCAATATTTAATATATGCAAATCGTCAACACGCCCAAAATCGCTATCTCCCCAATAATTTAGATATACATACTGAGTGTTTCCAGAAAATGCAGGCCACATGTTTTTGGTTGTAGATACATCAACTTTCCCGTTTACATATAGATTAGTTCCTTTAGGGCCCCAGCTTACTGCAACATGAGTCCATTTATTCAAGGGGATTGTTGTTTTTCCTACAAGCGGATAAGCTAAATTCCCTCCCCAGTTGCTGTATGTTAATTTACCATCTTCTGTGAATCCTAAATGGAGTATATAGCCTGACCCAAGTGCAGACGCAGAATCAGACCACTCAAATGTTAATATCCCTTGAGGTTTTCCTCTCTCTCCTAAAGAGATTCCTGTATATTGTCTTGGATTTACCAATACTCCTATGCTTCCTTCTGTAAGTTCTCCTGAAGATGCTTCATTCCTGTCCCAACTATGGACTCCATCCCAGGTATACCATGGGGAAAAAGAATACTTGATGTAATCACCTTTACCAAGATCTATTGCTTTATCCTGATCAGGTAGGCTGTCTTCATAGGTTAGATCTCCGAAGCCTTCTCCTATGGTAGCGCCATTAAAATCATCAAATATAACAGTTGTTGGTTTAGGGGGAGATGGGATTACTAAAACATCTACAGATATTTGCTGGTCCTGCGGATATAAAGGATGCAGGGTAAAATCATATATTATCTTTCCGCCGCTCCCACCATAGACAAACTTATCGTCAAAATGCGGAGTTATATAATCGTTTATATCAACACTATGTAGTTCATCTAGATATTCACCCATATACACGAGCCCATTTTCTATCCTATAAGGTGCTCCATTTCCTGTTGGCTCAAGTGGCTGGTCTGGTTCAGGAGGTTGATTTGGTTCATCAGGTTTTGATGGTTTTTCTGGTTTATCATCACCTGTATCTGTTGTAGCTGCTCCTGTAATTCCACCTTCTGATTTATTTGGTTTGCTTGGAGCTTCAGGCTGATCAGGCGCTTCTGGTTTATCAGGTGCTGACGGTTTTACAGAAGAAGGTTTATCTTTCGCAGGCAAGCTATTAAATTCTTCTTCAGTAAGGACTATCTCTACATGCTTATCTTCTGTATCACCATCTCTATTTACATCTACTTCAACATCTATTGTGCTAACCTTCAGTCTTGTATTGATATAAGTGCCTGCTTTTAGGTTTACTGTATCTAATAAGATTTCAGCTCCATCTGGAGTTAATTTAAGAGTTTCTCCTTCTGGATTGATGTATATCTTTATCCAGTTTTTATATTCATCCTGCAACTGGATCTCCTTGATAGTTGGTTGTAGATACTTAATTTCAGGAAAACCTACATCCTTGATAAATATCTGCAATCCAGCTTCTTCTACCTGCTCGTCTTCGACAGGCACAGAAGCAGACTCTGGTTGCTGAACGCAGCCACTTATAAAAAGGACACTAACAATTATAATAAAGAATAAAAAATAGTTCACCTTCTTTTTGATGAATCCCATATTTCCACTATAATTATAGATTAAGTATATAAATGTTGTTTTTTGACTTTTATCGTTTTTGAGTTGACAAGTTAGATTATTTAATTTCTTGCGAAGCAAGACAATATGTCCGCAGGACGACGCCCCCTTCCCGTTTTTTTTCTAGTAGTTAGCAAGAACTCAATTGTATTTAACATCGGTTCCTGTTATGTGTTTTTTCTGCAAGAAAAAATGCCGAAGCGAAGCGTAGGCACAGTATGACGCAGAGAAACCCGTTCATCAAGTGCGAAGCACAATCAAAATATAGAATCAGAAGCCCAGACCGTTAAAATCCAAAATCAAATGGACTTTTAGATTTTTTTCGTTTAGGAGGAGCACCAAAAATACTTCCACCAAAAGGAGAATCATCTTTTTTTCTTGCTTGAGCTTTCTTCTTTTCGGTTTGTTTCAATTTATCTTTATGAGTTTTAATGTTATGACAATCTGCACAAAGAGCTTGTAAATTTGAAACGGTACTTTTACCACTTTTGTAAACTTCTCTTATGTGGTCGAAATGTGTTGCTCTCATATCTAAATGTTTTTTACACATAGCACATTTATTTTTTTGTCTTGCAAGGACTTCATTTTTTTGAGATTTTGCAACAGATTCTCTTTTTGGTTTACTATTTGATTTTGGACCTAATCCGAAATCTAAACCTCCTCCAAATGGATTAGAATTCTTTTTTCCTCTCTTTGGTGCGAATGGATCATCAAACATAATTTATAAATTGGATAAATTGTATATAAATTTTTCGTTAGGTCTGGGCTTCTTTCAATAATAAGGGTTTCTCGAGTAATATTGCACATAACATCGGTAAGCCCTGTTAAGTTCGTTTCCCATACGCAAGTGTGGGAAACCTGCGTCCGCAGAGTTTGAGTTTCGGCGTCTTAGAGGACGAAGTCCCATTAAACAAATACATCAAGGGCGGGCTTCTTTAGTAAGTTTTATTAATAATCACAAAATAAAAAAGAAACAAAAATAAAAAAACTAAATCATCATCGCTCCATCTACTCTGATAATCTGCCCAGATATATACTTAGCTTTATCTGAAGCTAAGAACACAGCCAGATTAGCCACATCTTCAGGCAATCCCATCTCTTTAAAAGAGATTATCTCAAGTATCTTATCAAGCATTATAACAGGTATCTTATCTGTCATATCTGATTTGATAAATCCTGGAGCAATAGCATTAACTGTAATCTTCTGCTTACCTAACTCTTTAGCCAATGACTTGGTAAAGCCAATCAAAGCAGCCTTAGTAGATGAATAATTACATTGTCCAAAATTTCCACCAAAAGCGACAACAGAACTTAAAGATATAACTCTGCCACCTTCAGGTATCAAAGACAACATATTATGCGTAACATTATACACACCATTCAGATTAACATTGATTACAGCATTCCATTCCTCGGGTGTCATCTTCTTAAGTGTCCTATCCTTAGTTATTCCAGCATTATTCACCAAGATATCAACTTTCTCAAACTTAGTTTTTATCGTATCAACCATCTGCTTACAGCTTTCAAAACTTGAAACATCTGCAGCAACAAACATTGCCTCTACACCCATCTCTTTAAGTTCTGAAACAGTAGCTTCAGCTCTCTCAGAAGCAGGAGCAATATCATTCACAATTATATTTACACCTTCTTTTGCAAGTGCAACAGCAATTGACTTACCTATTCCTTGTGATGCACCAGTTATTAAAGCAGTTTTTCCTTTCATTTAAAACACCTCACAGTTTCTTTAGAACATGACAAGCTGTAGTACAGCCCGTTCCTCCAATATTATGGACCAAACCAATTTTTCCATTAACCTGTCTGTCACCACACTCATTACGAAGTTGTTTAGTAACCTCATAGATCATGCTCATACCAGTAGCACTAACAGGATGACCTTTAGCTTTTAAGCCTCCAGACATATTGACTGGTAATTTACCATCAGCATTAAAATAACCATCTCTAACTTTTAAATAACCTTCTCCTTTCTTACAAAAACCAAGATCTTCATAAGAGATCAACTCAACTATTGAAAAAGCATCATGTAATTCTGCAAAATCTACAGAACCAGCATCTATCCCAGCTTCATTATAAGCTAACTGAGAACTTGCAGTTGTAGCTCCCCATGTTGAACCGCTTTCCCTTTCAAAAGGAGCGATATAATCAGCAGTATACCCGCTGCCAGCTAATTTAATGTCAGTCTTATCCTTAGTCAACACACAAGCTGCTGCACCATCAGAACTTATACTGCAATCAAATTTACGCAAAGGCGAAGCCATAACAGGAGAATTCCTGATCTGATCTAAAGTAACTTTTTTACCAAAAAAGAAAGCATTCTTATTCAAAAAAGCATTTGAATGATTCTTAAAATTTATCAACGCCAGATCATCAGGACCAGCTTCAGGAAACCTGTTAAAATAATCATTTGCAACCAAAGCAGCAGAACTAACAGCGTTCAATCCTTCTGGCTGTTCCCATCTTGATTCCATCGCCATCATAAATTCATCTACAACTTTTTCACTGTTCCTTGTATGCCCATGCAGTTTCTCAAAACCCACAACTAACACATTATTAAAATCACTATTCTCCATCAATCTTTTAGCAGTCCATAAAGCAGTTCCTCCTCCAGCACAAGCACCAGGAGTACGTATTATAGGAATTCTAGTCTTTAACAATCCACTAAGAAGAGATGCACCATGTCTCTGAAATTCTCCAGTATAGAACCATTCCAATGTACTGCAGACAACAGCATCTATCTTACCCATTCCAATATCAGCATCTTTAAGACAATTCAAGATAGCATCATAAGCAAGCAGATGCGATTTCTTTTCATACACCCTGTTAGGTATGCATCCGACCCCTTTTATATACATGAAGCACCCCTTTGTAAGGCTTTTTTATTCAGTTCAATAAGCTCATCATTTGCACGAGGCAAAACAGTCCTGACAACCTTCATAGCTGTCTTAACATCTAATACTCCTTTTTTTTCTATATAAGCTCCGACCATAACAAGATTAGCCACTTTTTTATTTCCTAACTCTTCAGCGATCTTCCCAGCCTCAATCTCCAAGACCTCAACATCAGTACGTAAAACCTTCCTGTCACATTCAGAAATATTCAACACGATCAATCCACCTTTCTTAACATCATTTTCAAACTTCGCTAAAGAATCCTTATTCATTATCAGCATAGTATCAGGATTTAATATCACCGGACTGCTTATCTCTGAATCAGATATTATCACAGAAGAATGTGCAGTTCCTCCTCTCATTTCAGCACCATAAGCCACCATTCCGCAGACCTCTAATCCATATTCCAGAGCAACATTAGCAAGTAAGCTTCCAGCTAAAACAATTCCCTGTCCACCATGCCCTGCTATAAATATCTCATCTCTCATCCTTAAAAACACCCAATGGAAAATCATTTTTCATCTCATCTATAAACTTATAAGCCTGCTTCATATTCATTTTCCAGTTAGTAGGGCATGCAGATAATACCTCTACAAAAGAATATCCCTTTCCATCCAATTGATTCTGAAAAGCCTTTCTTATCGCTTCCTTAGTTTTCTTGACATTTTCAGCAGTATCAACAGCAACCCTTTCAATATAAACAGGTCCATCTAATGTTGCCAACATCTCACAGACCCTTAATGGTTTTCCTTCAAAATTATTACCTCTGCCCATAGGAGTAGTAGTTGTCTTCTGATTAAGTAATGTTGTAGGAGCCATCTGTCCGCCAGTCATACCATATACAGCATTATTCACAAATATCACCGATATATTCTCTCCTCTGTTAGCAGTATGGATTGTTTCATTTGTTCCTATAGCTGCCAGATCACCATCTCCTTGATAAGCAAATACAAACTTATCAGGCAGACATCTTTTTATAGCGCTCATAACACTAGGAACTCTACCATGCGAGCACTCGATAACATCAGTATTAAAATAATTATAAAACAAGACAGCACAGCCGACAGGAGCAGAAGCTATTGTTTTCTCTCTTAAGCCCATCTCATCAATAATATCAGCGATCATCCTATGCAGTATTATATGTCCGCACCCAGGACAATAATGCATCTTTGCCTCTTTCAAAGTTTTCATATTACCTCTTTCACCTTATCTATTATCTGTTGAGGATCAGGATACCAACCGCCGCCATGCCCTAAAAAATAGATATCTCCTTTGCATTCCAGTGCCAATTTAACATCCTCTACAAACTGCCCTTCACTCATCTCTACGACCAAAAACTTCTTCCCCATATATCTATTAAACACAGAAACAGGAAATGGCCATAAAGTAACAGGTCTCACTAACCCAACCTTAACACCCTCATTACGCAATTTATCAACAGCCTCTTTAGCTATCCTTGCAGTAATACCATAAGCAGTAACTATCAATTCAGCATCATCTGTTAAATACTCCTCACATAAGCATAACTCCTTTGATATCTTCTTATACTTCTCCTGAAGATGAGTATTATGTTCAGTCAATGCTTCTGTAGATTCTAAAAATAATGTCTTCATAACATGCGGTTCTCTGCCCTTACATCCATCTAATATCCAGTCTTTTTTAGATGGCAGCTCTAACTTACATCTATACTCCTTAAGCTCAACAGGCTCTACCATCTGCCCCACAATGCCATCAGCCAACACCAAAACTGGATTTCTATAATAGTCAGCATAATCAAAAGCATCCATAGTAAGGTCATAAGCTTCTTGTATAGTAGATGGTGCTAACACGATCAGCTTATAATCTCCATGGCCTCCTCCTTTTACAGATTGAAAATAATCAGATTGAGCAGCACGTATATTACCCAGGCCAGGCCCGCCCCTTACAACATTTACCAAAACACAAGGAAGTTCACCACCTGCAATATAACTAATGCCTTCTTGCTTCAAAGACATTCCTGGAGAACTTGATGATGTCATACACCTCATACCAGTAGCTGAAGCACCAAACAACATATTTATCGCTGATATCTCAGCTTCTGCCTGGATAAATATTCCATGAGCCTTAGGCATAAGCAAAGACATGCATTCAGGGATCTCATTCTGAGGGGTTATAGGATAACCTGCATAAAACCTACATCCTGCCTTTATAGCAGCATGCACGATCGCTTCATTTCCTTTCATTAGTTTCTTTTCAGTCATTCTTACATCTTTATCAATCTTGAACCGATAGGCGGCTTTAATTCTCTACGACAAGCATCAAGCTCATCACCAACTACTGTGATATCAACAAGATCACTTGAACCAACACCCATATCACCAGCAGCTAAAACATGCTTTGCATCTTTTAATAATCCAATCTCTGTAAATATCTTATCCAGGGCAACAGGATCCTTAGAAGCCATCACTAAATTTAAAAAACCAGGCTCTCCATATTGTCCAGGGCCATTTCCCTGCATACCTATAGTAGCATCCCCTAAAACAACCTGCTTCCCTATAAACTTATTAAGTAACCCAATCCCTCTAACAGCCTTTTCCATATCAGCTGACATCTCTTTATAGCTTTTAGCAGAAACCACCCTGGTCATATTTTCTAAAGCACCAGCAATACCCAAAAGCAGATGCGTTTTCATAACAGGCACATTTATTATCAGATCCTTATCCAGCACCTCTTCACTTATCTCAAACTTCATCCCTTCTATCTCTTTTGAAACAAAATTACTCTTGCCAATATCAACAATTTTTATCCCTTCATATTCTTTTGTCAATTTAGCTAATCCAGACTTGACAAAAGCCTTTTCAGCTTCACCAAACTGCACCTGCTCAGCAATTGTGATGTTCTCTTTCTTAACTCCTTTTTCAATAAGATAATCAATTAAAGCTTTAACAATCTTAGGGTTTGTAGTAAATCCCTGATAAGGATAAGCAGCTGCAAACACATCTGGCTTTATCAGTATCTTACAATCCTTAACCTCAAACTTTATCAGCTCCAAAGCCTCTTTAACAGCTTCATAATAATCATACTTCCACTTTACCAAGCTTACAGCGCTTTCATCACCAGATCCATCACGAGTATACACATCACCCATCTTATATTCTCTCATCACTTTTTTAGGCATCCTATTCCCATGTTCATCTTGCAGCATGATTATATGGTATGGTGCTATAGGGTGCAACGGACAAGTTATATTGACTTTTGTTGTTCCTATAACTTTCATCTGCTCCCCTATCTCTTTTTCAATATTACCCATGCAGTAAACACATTTTTCAACAGGATATATCCACTTTTTATCGCATTTTTTACAAACCCATCTCATTATCATTTTTAACCACCCACCTTATCTAATATATGTACACTTATTGTTCCGCCAGCTCCACCAATGTTCTGAGCCAAAGCATGTTTTAAGTTTGAAACCTGTCTGTCTCCACACTCTCCTCTCAACTGTTTGACCAACTCATATATCATCGCTAACCCTGTTGGAGATATAGGATGTCCTCTTGCCTTTAATCCACCAGAAACATTCACAGGCAGCTTGCCATTAATATTAGTAATACCATCCCTTATCATATTCTGGCCTTCTCCTTTCTTGCAAAAACCTAAATCTTCATAAGCCAATAATTCAAGTATTGTAAAAGCATCATGTACCTCTGCAATATTGATATCACTAGATTCTAAACCAGCCTGTTTATACGCAGCAGAAGCAGCATTTATCGTAGCTCTCCATGTTGACATATCTTCTCTTTCAAAAGGAGCCAAATAATCAGTAGCCAACCCACTACCCGAAATCTTAACATCTGTCTTATCCTTAGAAAGAATAACAGCAGCGCTTCCATTGGCATTGATAGTACAGTCAAACAATGTGAAAGGGGTAGCTATTATAGGAGCATTCTTTATCTGATCCATAGTTATCTTTTTCTTATAGAATGGAGTTTTCGGATTTGAAAAAGCATTTGAATGGTTCTTAAAAGATATCAATTCCAGATCCCCATGATTAGATCCATATTTGTTAAAATGTTCTTGTGCCACTAAAGCATTCTCAGCAGGAAAATTTATGCCTTCTTCCTGCTCCCATACCTTATCAGTAGCATTCATTATCTCATTTACTATCACTGGAGTTGTATTTGTAGCTATCTTATCTGTAGCCAACACCAATACATTATCAAATCCTAATCTTAAAGCAGTCCAAAGAGCAGCCCCTCCTCCTCCACATACAGCAGGAACCCTTAATACAGGCATCCTCTTTTTGAATAAAGAAGGTATCACAGCCTGGTATTGCCTTTGCCTTTCTGGATTGACAACAGTATCAACAGTAGATAGTACAACTGCATCAACATCATCCATCGACATATCAGCATCATTCAGAGCTTCACAAGTAGATTCATGGGCCATTTCCCATGTCGCTCTTTCTTCTACCCCGAACTTAGTCATACCTACTCCTTTGATATACATAAGAACACCTATTTATAGGCCGCACTATGTTGAGACCTGAATTCTTTCCTGTCCACAACAGCCAGCATCAAAGTCGCTTCTGCAACAACATTATCATTCTTAAACACTTTAGCCTGCAGTAAAGCACCCCTTTCATCCTGACCCATAAGTGCTGCCTCATATTTTAATTGGTCTCCTGGAAATGTTGGAGCATTAAACTTAGCTTCTTTTATCCTAAAAGCCAAAACATCCTTTGTATGGTGATTTTCAAGATTATACCTTACTAATAAGGTAGCTGCCTGCCCTACTCCTTCAATTATCAATGCACCAGGCATTATAGGAAATCCAGAAAAATGGCCCTTGAAGAACTCTTCATTTGCAGTACAGTTCTTTATAGCTACTATCTTGTTCTTGTCCAGACTTAGAACTCTATCTATCATCAAGAATGGATACTCATAAGGAATTATCTGCTTGATGCAGTTGCTATCCAATTCTCCTTTTTCATTCTTTAATTCGTCTATTGTTTTCATAGATATCCCTCCGTAATAATGATATTCTATCCCCCCTTGATTGAGCCATGAAAAGCCAACTTCATTTATAAGGTTTTTGGAAATTCAATTCAAAACTTGGGTATGCTTAAAGAGAAGATAGATAGGATTCTTATGCTGCTTTTGCCACTATCTGTCGATTTAGCGCAACTTTCTTGCCTCTGATAAAATTGTTGATCTGTTCCAGGCAAAATTTTATCTCTGACAATTTTTCCATCTCAACAGGATGAAAATAGGTGGTGGCAGTATGGAAATTACTTTTAAAGAATTGTATAATGTCCTTTCCGTAAGTATTGGCAAATCTTGTATCATTTTTTATCAGGTCTTTGATCTTCTCCAGCAGTTTTTTTGAGCTTTTTATTATTATCAGATACAGCCGGATGATATACAGGTTTGTACCTCTTAACTCTATATTCAAGACAGATTTGTATCCTCTAAAAAAATAGTCTATTGCCTCTTCTACAAATGGCTCATCAAGATTTGCTTTGTACTGCCAGTTTCTCATCGAAGCCACTACCCTTCCTACATCTGCAAGCGGATCCCCCACATAGGCATCATCATAATCCACGATGATGATAGTTTCAGGGTTAGCGACAAAGAAAAAATTGTCTAGATGTGCATCTCCATGGATGATCGCAGCAAGGTTAGTCGGCCTATAAGCTTTCCTTGCAGCTAAGAATGCCTTATATATCCCATCGCTTATAACACCGATCTCTAACAGCGATTGTATATGCGACTTTAGCTTGACATAATCCTTGGTATATCCTTTTCGAAATACTATCCTTGGGTCATAACTTCCCATCTTATTTAGGGTATTCTTATGTATATCTGCAAGAGCCTTTCCAAGGGTAAAAAAAGCTAGGTTAGTTTCACCAGAATGCGAAGTCAGTATCTTTCTTATAGGTGTGCCGGCAACCTTTTCGCATATGATCTCATTATCAGAAAGCCTCACTACATTCGGTACAAGTCCTCCAGCTGCTTTTATGAATCTCCTTGCCATCATCGATTCCCTGTATGCTCCCTGCTCTGTAAATGCCTTTGCTACATATTCGCAGCCAGCGCTGGTCTTCACCATCACTACAGGATTCTTGAACCCCCCTCCCAGTTTAACAGTCTTCTCGATGGAAAGATCCAGCCTGTCTCTGTCAAACTCCATCAGCTCCCTGTTTAGCTCATCAGCGCATTCCTGGTAAGTGTCTTGCTGTATGATTCCTAACCGATATACTTTCATAAGCTCGCTTGTTTCAAAGATAAGATCATGTATCTCAGTAGATTTAAGATCAAATAATAAAATACCTTCTCTTTTGACCATGCTTATCAGTTGTTGTTTGTTCTTATTTTGTTCCCATTCTGTCCTGTTTTTCATAAACCACTTTTCTTGAAGGCTAAGATTTTTTTCAAGGACTTTCAGCTTTCCATATAATGATTTTAGGTCTCTGGTTATCCTTCCTTCGATGCCTTTCTTTTTTGAGCTGATCTCCCCATTGACTATTCTGATAAATTCGCTTACAATATGACGGACACTCACGTCTTCTCTTTTTACGATAGCATCTTCTGAAACATCGATCCTCATGATTCTTTCTATTTCAGCTCTCAGGCGTTTCGATTCTCCTGCATCCCATTCCTTACCAAAAGCATCGATAATCTGCAGCTTCCTATTATAGTCCCCTATATAAATCTTTAATTCTTGGATCTGTTCATTAGCATATCTTTCTAACAATGCTATAGTTCCCCTATCTAGTGTATTACCATATAATGATTTTACTACCATGGCCTATTTTAGATCTTACAAATATATAAACTATTCGGTCAGATACAGAGAGTGGCGATATCCACAATCTTTATATATCGACCGACCATTCTCAGGCATGATGAAACCAAAAGGAAAGAAGGTAGAACTATTGCTGAATCAGGCACTTACTCCTTTTGCAAAAGCATATGGGCTGATGTGGAAGGGCATAAAAAAAGCAAGAAAATCAATGCCTGAGCTATATGATAATGTAAGTAGTATCCTAAACCAGAATGTAGTGAGCTTAGATAAGAAAAAGAATGGCTTTACAGAAGCGATCGTAAACAGCCTGATAAGGAAGCTCCCTACACTAGGCGATGAAAATCTGACAAAGATCATAAACGGCTCTTCTCCAAAATCTTTCTTTGATATGCTGAATATGAGCTTAGGCGCAACTATAGAAAAGGAAAAAGATTACACAAAGCTGGAAAAAGACCATCTCTTCAAGAGCATCTTGATAGCAAACAGAGGGGAGATAGCCATCAGGATTTTAAGGGCATGCAAAGACCTTGGCATAGAAGCAGTTGCAGTCTACTCAAAACCAGAAAAAGATGCACTTTTTGTGAAATTCGCAGATAGGGCATATTGTATCGGAAATCCAAATGATTATCTGAATATTAAGAAGATAATAAACATTGCAAAAAAAGCAAAAGTCGATGCCATCCACCCAGGATATGGTTTTCTTTCAGAGAATTCAGAATTTGCAAGATTATGTATACAGAACAAGGTCAATTTTATAGGTCCTTCTATAGATTCTCTGGAATTGATGGGTAATAAGGTAAAGGCAAGGGACATAATAACAAATCTGGGCCTTCCTATTATAAAAGGGGCGATAAAGCCGTTAAAAGATATCAAAGATGCCGAAGTTCTTGCTAAAGAGATAGGCTATCCGGTGATATTAAAAGCATCTTTAGGCGGCGGCGGAAAAGGTATGCGTGTCGTAACCAAGAAAGAAGAGATAGAGAAAGCATTTAACAGTGCACAAGCAGAAGCAAAATCTGCTTTTGGAGATTCATCTCTTTACATTGAAAAATATATAGTAGAGCCAAGGCATATAGAATTTCAGATCCTTGCAGATAAGTTCGGCAATGTCATACATCTGGGTGAGAGAGACTGTTCGATCCAAAGAAGGCATCAGAAGCTGATCGAAGAAGCACCATCTCCAGCCCTATCCAAAGAGCTTAGGGAAAAGATGGGTAATGCAGCATGCAAGGTTGTTTCTGAGATAGGCTACCATGGTGCAGGCACTGTAGAATTTTTATTGGACAAAGATAATGATTTTTATTTCATGGAGATGAACGCAAGGATACAGGTAGAGCATGGCGTTACTGAGATGATAACAGGCGTTGATCTTGTTAAAGAGCAGATAAAGATAGCTTCAGGCGGAAAATTATCATATAAGCAGGAAGATATCAAACTTACTGGTTGGGCAATTGAATGCAGGATCAATACAGAAGACCCATTCAATGATTTCAATCCAAGCACAGGAACAATAACAAATTATCTTCCGCCAGGCGGCAATGATATAAGGGTCTCTTCTCACTCCCACACAGGCCAGGTCATATCACATCATTATGATCCTTTGATCGCTAACCTGATCTGCGGCGGAAAAGACAGGCAGTCAGCCATAACTCGTATGAAACATGCCCTTAATGAATATATAATTGAAGGTATAAACACAAACATCCCTTTCCATAAGCTGATAATGAACAATCGTGATTTCCTGAAAGGCAGGATAACGACCAGCTTTATAGAGAAGAACAAGATAATATCTCAGCTTAGAAAACAAAGATCAAAGAAAAAAGAGCTTACTCAAAAAGAGAAGACATTGGTGATAACTACAGCAGTATCTAAATATTTGGAGAAAAAACAAAGGTCTTGCGAAAGGCCGGCAAACTGGATCATGGCAGGCAGGCAGGAGCTGGTAAACGAAGAGATAAGATCATGAATATACTCTATTTCAAAAAACTAGATTCCACAAATATCAAGGCAAAACAGATTTCTAATCTCAACACAGTAGTTGTTGCAGAACAGCAGTTAAAAGGAAAAGGCCGTTTCAAAAGAAAGTGGAGTTCTGAAAAAGGCGGATTATATTTCTCAATAACAACAAGCTTCAAAGACCAGCCGCAGTTCTTGACTTTTATAGCAGCATTATCCGTTTTCAAATCTATAAAAAAACTATATAATGTAAAAACAACAATAAAATGGCCAAATGATATAATATACAAAAACAAGAAACTATGCGGGATATTGACTGAAAACATATTTGGAGATCAAAGATTGTCTATCATAGGTATAGGGGTAAATACAAACAATAAGGTCCCTTTAATACTAAAGAATAAAGCAGCCTCATTAACAGATATATTGAAGAAAAACATCGACAACAAAAGATTATTATCTCAGATCCTAAAAAACTTTGATATCTATCTCAAAAAAGATAAAGGAGATATCATCACAGAATGGAAAAAGAACTCATTCCTTGGAGAAAAAGTAAAAGTCAGGACAATAGACAAAACATTTGAAGGCACAGCATTTAACTTAGACAAAGAAGGATTCCTGATAATAAAGACAAAAGATAATCATATCACTATCAAAGAAGGAGATATCTTCTTAAAACATTAAACATAGCATTTAAAAATAATTCATCAATTTATTCTTAAAATGCTTAAGATGACACCCCATTTAGGGATTTTAGTATTGATAGTCTCAATCGGAGGGATATTTTATCCTAAACTAGGTTATTTCCTATTATTGGTATTTGCTGCATTACTGATCATCAGCCCTTTCAAAGGAAGATGGTTCTGCGGCAACCTATGTCCGAGAGGAAGTTTTCATGATTTTTGGATCAAAGGATTTAGTAAAGACAATAAAATCCCAAAATTTTTCAAAAGCCTCTGGATCAGGCTGCCGATATTAGCTCTGATGATGGGTTTTATGGCCTTTAGGATAATCCAGACTCAAGGGACTATAGACAAGATAGGCATGGTATTTGTCACGATGTGTATTGTAACAACATCAATCTCTTTCCTTTTAGGGATATTCATAAGCCCAAGAGCATGGTGCACATTCTGTCCCATGGGTACTATCCAGAAACTATTGGGAAAAAACAAGCAGCCATTGAAAGTAAACAAAGATCTTTGCATAAATTGTATGGTCTGCCACAAGGTATGTCCGATGCAGTTGAAAGTAAATGAGATATTGAACAATCCAGACTGCATCAAATGCGGAAGATGTATAACTGCATGCCCTAAAAAAGCCTTAAGTTTCTAATCTTTAGAAAAATCATCTATCAGTTCTTCATTATCTTTAACTTCTTCAACATCTTCTGTTTCTTCCTTATTGTTTCTTTTCTTAAAAACAAAATAAGAAACAACTATGGCGATGATCAATACTAATAAAGGGATTATTATCTTCCATACGCTGTCAAAAAAGCCGCCGACTACTGCACCCGTGATCTCAGGAACACCAGAGCCGCTATCCCCATCACCGCTTCCATCATCTTCTTCAGTCCAGTTAAGGCCGCCACCATTACCATCATTTTCATCATCATATTTTTCAGTTTTCTGAAAACTATCATCTTTTGTGTAAGCGCAGGACATTGTTTCTTTTGGCATTGTGCTTGCATCACTACACCCATTCTTATCAGTACAACTTCTTGTCTGTTTTCCAGAACTGCAGTCAGACCAAACATCACATTCCCAATCAGGAGTACATTTGCTACCACCAGAGCCACCTCCGCCACCACCTCCGCCACCAACAGCAGGTATAGCCACAGTATAATTATTCCCAAACACAGCAGTGTGGTTAAAATAATCACTAGCATTAACAATCAACTCATAAACACCATTAGTAAGTCCACTTGCACTATAGCTAAAGCTCATGTTGTCCAGGCTTGAAAGATTTATCGAGTTATTGTTGAATAAGGCAGAATTTATTACAACATATTCTGAAAAATTTATTACCAAGATATATGAACTTGTAGTGATGGTGATATTAGGATAAAATAAAGGAGTCAAGACTTTAGTATCCACATTAAATGAGATATTTGCAGCAGCAAAGGCACTATTCACTCCATCACTACATTCCACATTCCATGTATAATTTCCATCTTGCAATTCCAGCGTAAATTTATTCTCTGAATTGTTCATCACAAAAATCGTCTGATTAAGCGAAAAATTACCAGATGCATCTGTATACAGCGAGCAGCTGATGTTCGTATCAAAATTATCGCTGACATTGAATGTGAAATTTACATATGTTCCATTCTCCCATGCATTAGGACCGATCAAGCCAACAATAGGGGGCGTTGTATCCAGCAAGATCATCCTTGTTTCAGTATAGTTGACATGTCCCAATGTATCATTTGCGCTTGCATTGATGTAATACCTCTCATCGCTTAGATTAAGGAATTTTAAGTCAAGATTGTCTGCCTGCACAGTTGTTGAATTTACTAGTCCATTTGGATTATACAGATATACTATTATACTATCAAGATAAAGATCATACGCAGTCACATTTACATCTATCCATGTTTGAGAATATGTTCCTTGTGCTGTTGTAGGATTTACAAACTGTACTAAAGGAAACACGCTGTCAACAAAAAATGAAACCGAAGAAGAATTTGATCTGCCTGCCTGATCAGTTGCAGTTATTGTCCATGTATTATTTCCTTCTACACTGATAAAAGCAAAGCTGTTCGACCCATTGACACAATTGAATGTTGTGTTTGCTGTTTCATCGCTGAACACACAGTCATTTATATTGCCCATATTAGCCTCTTCTATCGTGAAATTTATCATAGTGATCTTTGCAGAATAATTCTTGTCTTTTGGATCATCTATATTTATTCCCGGGCTGAGCGTATCAACATAAAATGTATTTTGATCTATCTGGATATCAGGTGTCGCATTCTTTTGTATCTTTATTGACCAGTCATTCTGTCCTTCTTTTGAGAGGACACTTGTCAGGGATTTATTCGAGCAATTAAAAAGAACAAATCCCGATCCTGCATCATACCAACATTTGCTTATACTGGTTAGATTATAATCCAGAGCAGACCAGTTTAATTGAGTGATACTCTTGTCATAGTAATTACCAGAAACAGGAAAATCGATAAAATCCGCACCAGCCCCCAATATGCTAGAATCTGCATAGACAATGCTGATTATAATTATCGATATTGCTAAGATTAAGATAGATTTATTATTTACCATGTACACCCTTTTTTTATTAACTATTCTAAAGTAGGATAAGTTCTATTTAAACATTGTGTTTTAGGATCAATCCTTAAAAATATTCTACATCATCAGAAGTGATAGTTATCTCTTTTTTCCTATATTCCTTTTTAGTCTCTGTTTTAGGTATAGGTATATCTACAGTTTGTTTCTTTTCAACTTTCGGATTCATCTCAATCCCTTTCTTAAAATTGATGTTTCCGCAGTTTATGCAATGGAAATAAGGCCCAAATTTACCTTCTCTTACATCCAGATATTCTCCACACACGCATTTAATATTATTTAGATTTTCACTTTTATGGTCCACACAGACAGGCACTCCCTGCTTATTTTTAGTGACAGCCTGCTTACTGCAAAAAGGGCAGCTATCCACTCTTGACATACCATATCTTTTAGGGATTCTCATAATCTTTTCAACTTATAGCTTATTTATAACCCTTACTATTATGTATTTATACAAAATTTGATTTAACAAGGCAACAACAATTATTGTTGTAGTCATCATAAAAACCTATTAAATAAAAAATATAAACTCAAATATAGAAATATACTTATAATCAATTATGACTCCCGATATATAGGCAGGGGGTATTAATATGGTTAAACAATCTATTACTCAATCAAGATTAGATAAATTAGCAGCTTTAAGAGCAGCAGGCATAAATCCTTATCCACATAGTTATGATCAAAGACATTTCGCAGCAGAATTAAAAGATACTTATTCTGGTCTATCTAATGAACAGTCGACAGGAGATAAGGTTTCTATTGCCGGAAGGATAATGGGCATAAGAAACTTTGGCGGATCCATGTTTATGGATATTCAGGATTTTACTGGAAAAAGTCAGGTATTTTTCAGAAAAAAGGATATTGGAAACGAAAGATATCAGAGTCTAAGAAATTTAGATATAGGGGATATATTAGGTGTACAAGGAACAGTATTCAAGACAAGGACAGGAGAGATAACTGTTAACTCATCTGATTATGCAGTTCTTTGTAAATCATTGCTTTCTCTTCCAGAAAAATACCACGGCCTTAAAGACAAAGGAGAGCGATACCGCCATAGGAGCGTAGATCTTATAATGGATCAAGGTGTCAGAGAAACATTCAAAAGGCGCTCCCAAGCAATATCTGCAAAGAGAAGGTTTCTTGACGATGCAGGATTCTTAGAAGTTGAAATACCTACACTTCAGACCGTTTATGGAGGAGCTAACGCCAGACCTTTTACTACTCATCTTCATGCACATGACATGGACCTATATCTAAGCATCTCACCCGAACTTTATCTAAAGAGATTGATTGTCGGAGGATTAGAAAGAGTCTACACAATTTGCAAAAATTTTAGAAACGAAGGAGTAGACAGAACCCACAATCCAGAATTTACGATGATGGAATGCTATCAGGCATTTGCAGATTACAAAGATATGATGGATCTTACAGAAAATATGTATCAATTCATCTTTTCTCAAGTATTGGGCACAACAAGGGTGAACTACCAGGGAACAGAGATTAATTTCAAACCACCTTGGCAAAGGATGACTATGTATGAAGCAGTAAAAAAATACACAGGGGTAGATGTTTCATCCATGTCTAAAGAAGATATATTAAGGACAGGAAAGCTAAACCCAGCAGAATACCAAGATTATACAAGGGGAGAATTAGTGCAGGCTCTTTTCGAAACATACTGCGAAGATAAGCTTGTCCAGCCAACATTTATTACAGATCACCCTAAAGAGACATCTCCTTTATGTAAGATACATAGGGATGATCCAGATCTTATAGAAAGGTTTGAGCCATTTGTCCATGGCGTTGAGATAGGCAATGCATATTCAGAGATGAATGATCCAATATTACAGAGACAACTTCTAGTATCCCAAAATCAGCAGCGCTTAGCTGGAGACTTAGAAGCACAAGCTCTTGACCTGGATTTCCTTACAGCGATGGATTATGGTATGCCTCCGACAGGAGGATTAGGGCTCGGAACAGACAGATTAGTGATGTTCCTGACAAATTCTCCATCTATACGGGATGTTCTCTTCTTCCCCATAATGAAGCCATCTGAGTAATTAGATACTACTATAAAGTGGGTATAAAAGAAAAGCTTTATAAACAAAAAAGTATTCTCAGATAGTATAATGACAGTTAAACTTGACAGAAAAGGTTTACCTATAGATGGTAAAAAAACACCAGATAACCTAGAAAGAAAGATAATGATCTATAAGCTAGGCGGAGATGTAGCAGGTTCTCCAAGTACTATGATGGATATTTCAGATTTGTTCATGTCTGAGATTGAAAAAGGAAACCTACCTGTAGCTGTCATATCTGCCTTGAAAAGCAGTTACATCAAAGAACTTATTGAAAAAGAGACAGGATATATCTATGCAGATAAAAGCAAATTAAGTGTAACCGACGTTCTTATTGATTATAAAGAGATTATAGAAACAATACAAGAGAAAAATGGATGGAACCAGACAAGGGCAAGGCAGGAATATATCAAACTATTAGAACAGATACATAATCAGGTGATAGGTGATCTGGGTTTGGAAGATATTGTAGTGCAGGTTCCAAAAGACGAAGCTATTACTGTAAAGAAAAGCCAGCCAAAACAAAGAAGGCATAGCCCACTACCCTTTCTAGACATCTTATTATCTGGTCCAGAAGTGTTAGATGAGGGTATATTCCCTCTTGAAGGCAGAGTGATTACAGGAGATTTATCATCTACAGATATAAATATCCTATTATATGGCCCAGGACAAACTACCTTAGACGAGTCATTTGTTCAATTTGCTTCATCGTTCTCTAATGGTACAGCACATAGATCAAACTCACAATCAAAAGATAGTGGTAGGTATACTTATACTCATTATACTGTAGAAAGAGGTAACAAATTATCTTTTGTTATAAGCCGTGAGATAGGTAGGATCTCTAAATGGATAGCATCCCACATCAACGAAGAACATCACCTACAAACTTACGATGAGTTGACTTATCGTGGTGATTATATGGCAGCGATAATGTTTTCAGCGCTATTGAACAAAAGGTTAAAACAAAAAAAGGCCAAGTTGAGAGAACAATTTCATGATAAAGAAGAAAGAAAACAACATCTTAAGAAGTTGCCATCATATAGCAGGCCAATAACAGGAAGAGAAGCAGCCATATTCACAGATGATGTCTACGGCAATGCTAATATATTAGAACCCTATGCTGATAATCCAGGATTGCATACAAGGTTAATTTTTGTCAATGAGTTTTTTAAGAAAGGAGTAACACCTGTTCTTGCAGGCTTTGGTGGCGTATATCAAAAAGGTGACGAATTAAGAAGGACAGTTCTTGGAAGAAGCGGTACAGATACATCTGCTACTAGAGTTAAACAATCTCTTAATCCTATTACAAAAGGGCAAGATTATGGTCCTATGGATGTAGAATGTGTTTTCATAAAAGATACGTCGGGTTGTTTGACAGCAGATCCATCTAAG
>JBDRQV010000237.1:0-6553 GCA_043826105.1 Nanobdellota archaeon
TATATAAAAAAGGTGGCCTGAAAGCTTTGGAAGATATTCCAGGCATAGGCGAAGGCATCGGGAAGAAGATCATCGAATTTCTAGATACAGGACATATCAAGGCCTATGAAGAACTGAAAAAAGAAGTCCCTTCTCACATAAACATCCTTATGAACATCCCTCGTATGGGGCCTAAAAAAGTTCAGAGATTGAATAAGGTTTTGAACATATCTACAGTTGAACAGCTGGAAAAAGCATGCAAGGATCATAAGATATCTAAGTTGGAAGGTTTCGGATTAAAGTCAGAACAAGATATTCTGGAAGGGATATACATGATGAGATCTTCAAAAGGAAAGATTCATTTTAAAAAAGCTGAAAAACAGGCCAATAAAATGATCGCACAATTAAAAAGATTAAAAGAAGTTCTAAATATCTCGAAAGCAGGATCTTTGAGAAGAAAAAAAGCATTTATCAGGGATATAGACATAATTGTCTCTTCAAATAATCCTGAAAAAGTAATTGATACTTTTACCAAACTAAAAGAAGTTAAAACAATCTTAGCAAAAGGCAATAAAAAAGCCATGGCGATTCTAAAGTCAGGAACACAAGCAGACTTACGTGTTTTCTCTCCAGATTCATATGGTGCAGGTTTATTATATTTTACAGGAAGTAAAAACTACAATATTGAATTAAGAAAAGTCGCGATTAAAAAAGGCTATAAATTAAATGAATATGGCCTATTTAATAACCAGACTGGAAAAAAGATAGCAGGCATAACAGAAAAAGAAGTTCTGAAAAAATTAGGTGTTAAATTTATTAAGCCCGAAGAAAGGGAATTATGATCAGATACTGGAAAGGATTCTTTCTGTAAGATTGATGGTTTTCGCAAGTGCTTTTCTTTCATCTCCTCTCATCCCTTTAAGCTGGACTCTTGCATGATCCACAGCAAGCCATGTTTGTCTCTTAAAATCTGGTTTAGATGTGAAAACAGCTCTTGCCTCAACATATCTTGGGTCAAAAATAAGATAATCAGCAGTGATCTTAGGTAAGAGTGTCGGCGTTTGTTTAGGATTGGTTGCATCAGGATCATACTCTATCATCTGTCCATACAATAGGATCATTCCTCTTTCTTTTATCCCATATATTCCATAATTTCTTGGGTTAGGCTTATCAGGGCCGCTTACAACATTTACAACACTTAGTCCTGAATATATACATGATAATATGCATACAGGCATCAAAGGAACAACACCCCTGCATTCATTGGTAGCTATCTCTTCTGCAGCACTCTCGACAAACCCATCTAATCCATGTTTATATTCTATATTGTCGATGCTTCTTATGTTTTTGCCTGATAATATGATCGTAGAGTATACACTATTTGACAATGCATGATACCTTCCATCTTGGCATCGGGCAGCAGCCATAGCACTGCCGATGATAAGCGGTAATGTACCAATATCTCCCATATGCCTCAGGACCCATTATCATCTTTTAAATGTTATTGTTTTTGGAAAATTGGTATATGTAGGAGTTATTTATTTACTATTAGGTAGAAACATTTAAAAACAGACTTTTGTTCTTGATGCCTATGGCTGTTGTTACTGGAGAAAGAGATGGGGTTTTTGGAAAAGGCATTTATGTAGCTGTGCCGCTCAGACCTGCTTTAAGCGAGATCATAGAGAATACTGCGATAGATTTCTTCCCTTATCGTGCAGTTGATGGTATTGATTCAGTTAAATCAGTATTTGAGATCGATGGTGAATTTGTTGACCTGACAGCGACGTTTTCAAGAAATCCTATGTTCAACACTAGAATTTATGATATGGCTGGTGTTGATACTAGAGGTCATACTACCTTACACATATCAGCATTAGGTACTTCACAAAAACATGTTGAAGATGTTGTAGATAATGTCACCGGACTTTTTGGGGACATGATCGATCTGACTATGAAAGATCCATTATTATCACAGATAAACTCTGCCATGTATGGTATATTAGCTGACTTTGCAGTGTCCAGAAAGTTTTTTGATAGGTATTCAGCGATCAAATCGATGATGCATGCTGAGAACAAGATAGGTCAAAAAAAACTCACTAGAGGTGTTTTGATCAATGTGTTAACCCATATGATGGGAAACGTTTTGCCTAATTTTCCAGATAGTTATGATATAAGGTTAGTGAACAGGACAGGATGCACTTATGAGGGTATGCCTTTAGAGCTTTCTCTTGTTTACATGGACGGTCCCAGACTAAATCCATTAGTTTATGGAACTTTTTTATCAAGAAATCATGAGGACGGATGTCCTGCATGGGAAACACATCAGTGTGATCAATCAAGGTCTTATGTGGGTTATCTCCTTAGTCCGGATGGAGTCATATTCGGCAGTTCTTCTCTCTTACCTGGATCGGTCCAGACATATTCAGATCAGGAATCAGGAGCGACAGGTGAAGTGAATTCCTGTTTAAAAGCCCTTAATTCATTATCAATAGATGCGCCATGGCAGGAATTTGAAAGCGGCGTTGTAGACGTATCCACCAGCTTAAGCTTAACACCCGGCATGTCAGATGAGCTGACTAAATTAACAGGACTGATCTACAGGTCTGGACAGGGCACCACATCCAGGATATGATTCAGGAGATATCTAATCAGTTTAATCAGCCAGAATTAAAAGAATTGCTTAAATTTAAAACTATTTAAATTAAATATGTGGATATAAAAAAGAAAGCAGTCTTTATGTTATTAAAACATGCACCTTAAGGTACACTGACAAATTAACCAAAATCCTTTTAAACTTTTGATTATTTCTTAGACATATGGACTTAAACAAGATTGCCACCAAATGGCAGAAAAGATGGAAAGAATCAGATATCTTTAAGGTAGAAAAAAACAAAAAACCAAAATTCTACTTATTGGAGATGTTCCCTTATCCATCAGGTTACCTCCACATGGGCCATGTAAGAAACTACAGCATAGGCGACTCATTTGCAAGATACAAAAGGATGCAGGGTTTCAATGTCCTCTACCCCATGGGCTACGACGCATTTGGACTGCCAGCTGAAAACGCAGCGATAAAGCAGAAAGCAGATCCAGCAGAATGGACACAAGCTAACATTCAGGGAATAAAAGCACAGCAGAAATTATTAGGTTTAAGCTATGACTGGAACAGAGAGATAGCGACATGCAACGACGATTATTACAGATGGAATCAATGGCTTTTCATAAAACTCTACGAAAAAGGATTAGCCTACAAAAAGAGATCATTTGTGAACTGGTGCCCAAAGTGCAGCACAGTCCTGGCAAACGAACAGGTTGAAAACGGAAAATGTTGGCGTTGCAAAAGTGATGTCGACCAAAAAGAATTAGAGCAGTGGTTCTTAAAGATAACTCAATACGCAGATCAGTTATTACAGGACATAGAAGATCTCAAACACTGGCCAGACAGGGTAAAGACCATGCAGAAGAACTGGATAGGCAAAAGCCATGGCGTCACATTAAGATTCGACATAATAGATGAAGGCGATAAGGTCATAGGCCAGATAGAGACATTCACCACAAGACCAGATACTGTTTACGGTATAACATATTTAGTATTATCAGCAGAACATCCAAAAGTTCTTGAATTGACCAAAGGGACAAAACAGGAAAAAGAAGTAAAAGAATTCATAAAAAAAGTAAAAAGGCAATCTATAATAGAAAGGACAGCAGAAGGAAAAGAAAAGAACGGAGTTTTCTTGGGAAAATATTTCATAAATCCTTTCACAAAAGAAAAATGCCCATTATGGACAGCAGATTATGCATTATACGAATACGGTACAGGAGCAGTCATGGCCGTTCCCACACATGATCAAAGAGATTTTGAATTTGCAAAAAAATATTCTTTGCCATTAAGGGTAGTCATAAACTCACCAAAATTCGATCTTGACCCAAAAAAGATGTCAAGAGCCTACACAGAAGAAGGGGTTATGATAAACAGCAAGGAATTCAACGGCATGAACAACACAGATGCAAAAGAAGATATCACAAAACTTACAGAAAAGAACAGCTGGGGAAAAAGGACGATCAATTACAAGCTGAAAGACTGGCTTATCAGCAGGCAAAGGTACTGGGGAACACCTATTCCTATAATATACTGCGACAGCTGCGGAGCTGTACCAGACAACAACCTGCCGATAAAGCTTCCAAAAGATGTAAAATTTACAGGCGAAGGGAATCCTTTAGAGACTTCAGAAGAGTTCAAGAATGTAAAATGTCCAAAATGTCATAAAAAAGCAAGAAGAGAGACAGACACCATGGATACATTCATAGACAGCAGCTGGTATTTCCTAAGATTCACAGATCCAAAAAACAACAAAGAGCCGTTCAACAAAGACATAGCACAATACTGGATGCCTGTTGACCAATACATAGGCGGCATAGAGCACGCTATCCTTCATTTGCTATATGCAAGATTTTTTACAAAAGCGCTGAAAGACCTAAAACTGATAGACATAGACGAGCCGTTCAATAAGCTGTTGACACAGGGCATGGTCATAAAAGACGGAGCAAAGATGTCTAAAAGTTTAGGTAATGTCGTCGACCCAAAAGAGATAATAGAAAAGATGGGTCCAGATACTGCAAGATTATTTATCTTGTTCACAGCTCTGCCAGAAAAAGAATTAGAATGGTCTGATCAAGGAGTAAATGGTTCATACCGTTTCCTGACAAGGGTATACAACCTTTTGGATTTAGAATACACCACGACAAAAGAGATAACTAACAGGGAAAAGAAGCTGATCTCAAAATTAAATGAAACCATAAAGAAAGTTACAGAACTGATAGAAGAGTTCAAATTAAGCCTGGCTATCGGCGCAATAATGGAGTTTGTAAATGACTTATACAAATATGTAGAAAAGCCAGTAAACAAGTCTACATTAGATGAATGCCTTAAAAATCTCTCATTACTTCTTACACCATTTACTCCACATCTGGCAGAAGAGATGTGGGAAAAAATAGGCAATAAACCATTTATAAGCAGCCAAAGCTGGCCATCATTTGACGAATCAAAGATAGACAAAGCAGCAGAAGCAGCAGAAGACACAATAACCAATACCATAAATGATATAAGAAGAGTTCTGGAACTGATAGACATAAAACAGCCTAAAGAGATAAGATTGATAATAAGCCCGATATGGAAATACCAGCTATATTCTCTTCTGAAGCAGGAATTAGAAAAGACAAGAGACATGAAAGAACTTATCCAGATATGCATGTCAGAAAAAACACTTAAGCAGCATGGAAAAGACATAACAAAAATAATCCCATCTGTAATAAAAGATCCGTCAAAGATCCCATTAGTCATACTTTCTCAAGACCAGGAATATGACAACCTAAGATCAGCAGCAGATGACATCAGATCACATTTCAAGATAGACATAATCATAGAGAAAGCAGAAGATTCAAAAGAACAAAAAGCAAGACAGGCTTCACCATCAAAACCATCTATAATAATAACTTAAAATTTCCAGAACAACTTTTTCTTTACTTTCCTTATGAACTGGCCTTTTCTTCCGCCATATAATATCAATCCGACAACAACCCCCAAAACGATCAATATAAAGAACCATCTTGATGATTTAACATAACATTTCCCTTCAATACACTTATTGTTTATGCACTCATAATTTTCAGCACATTCTTCTTTAGCTTCTTTCTGTTTTTTCCATCCTTCTGCTGTACAATACTTACCTATCTCATCCATCATCTCTACAGCACCATAATCAAAACATACACCATCTAACACACATCCACTTCTCTCGCTGTATACACATCTAGATTCCATACACACATCATCGCTGCATGGGTTATTATCATTACAGTCAGAATCTCTCTCACACCCTACCTGTTTTATGCAGATATTTTTTTCACATCTTGAGCCGCCCTCACATCCGCAATCATAGCAGCACATCACTTTATCTTCAGTATCACCACAATCACCGTCAAAATTACAATTGCCTATATCCCAGTTAACATCAATATTGGCATCTATCGGGTCTTTGCCAGAACCATAAAAATAATAATCAGCTTGGTCGTTTATGCCGTCACTCAGGATATGCATGACAACTATCTGTGAATCATCAGCCAATGAATCAGTGCCTTCCTCATTCATCGTTTTCATGACATGATTATTTATCTTGAACTTGGCAGTATTTCCAGAAGCAAGCAGCAATTCAACTATATATATCCCATTATCAGTCTCATAAGCCTTTGCATCTCCTTCATACAAAGAATCCCTGACAAAGACACTGTTGTAAGCACTGACCATGCTGGATAATAATACCAACATCAAAATCCACCCTATCTTCTTCATAATTTATGATTTTAACAAAATTCATATATAAATCTGTTGGTTTTTTAAGAGTGATACATCCTTCTTTGCTCTCTAAGTTGATCTCTCGCTTTAAAAGGATTATCAGATAACCAGCCATTCCTTGCAATTGAGGTCTCTAACCTTGAAGAAACCTTGCCAATCTTTAATTCTTCTTTAGGGCTTTCATCTTGATCATATCCTGCTCCATTAATATCCTCATATCTT
>JBDRQV010000238.1:0-2008 GCA_043826105.1 Nanobdellota archaeon
TTTAGAGCTAAGGGATGGAGATACAAAAAGATATCTTGGAAAAGGAGTTCTAAAAGCAGTTGATAATATCAATAAAAAGATATCTAAACTTGTGGTGGGTATGGATGTTAAGAAGCAGGAAGAGATAGATAAAGTTATGATTGAAGCAGATGGGACTGATAATAAATCAAAGTTTGGTGCTAATGCTATCTTAGCTGTCTCTATGGCAGCATGCAAAGCAGGAGCTGCAGCTAAGAATATTCCATTATATAAGCACATAGCAGATCTGGCAGGTTTTGCTGAATTTGTTTTGCCTGTCCCTTCTTTTAATGTCATCAACGGCGGAAGCCACGCAGGGAATAAGTTGGCTATGCAGGAGTTTATGATACTTCCAGTGGGAGCAAAAAACTTTCATGAAGCATTAAGGATGGGTGCAGAAACATACCACTATCTGAAGAAAGTGATCAAAGGGAAATATGGGCAGGATGCAGTAAATGTGGGAGACGAAGGTGGATTTGCACCAAACATACAGGATAATAAAGAGGGTCTGGAGCTGTTAAAAGAAGCAATCGAGAAAGCTGGTTATACTGGAAAGATAAAAATAGGCATGGATGTGGCAGCTTCTGAGTTTTTTAAGGATGGGAAGTATGATCTGAACTTTAAAGGGGATAATCCTGATCTAAAATCTGGAGACGAATTGATCGAGCTTTACAAAGAGTTTATAGATGAATATGGATTGATATCTATAGAAGATCCCTTTGATCAGGATGACTGGAAAAACTATTCTAAATTAACAGCAGTTGTTGGAAAAGACACACAGATAGTAGGTGATGATCTCTTAGTAACAAATCCAAAAAGAATCAAGAAAGGTATTGGGTTGAAGGCAGTCAACTCATTATTGCTCAAGGTAAATCAGATAGGTACAGTGACAGAAGCTATACAAGCATGCAAAGATGCTCAGGCAGCTGGTTGGGGAGTTATGGTATCTCATAGGTCTGGGGAAACAGAGGATAATTTTATTGCAGATCTTGTAGTTGGGTTAAATACAGGGCAGATTAAGACAGGTGCTCCGTGCAGGTCTGAAAGATTAGCAAAATATAATCAATTGATGAGGATTGAAGAAGAATTGGGAAGTAAATGCAGATATGCTGGGAAAAATTTTAGGCGACCATGAAGAAAGTAATCTTAATCATCCGTGATGGGTGGGGTCATGGAAAGCATGACAAAGGAAATGCTATTTTTCATGCTAAAACACCTAATCATGATTTCTATAAAACGAATTATCCTACAACTGTCTTGAAATGCACAGGCAATGATGTTGGAAATCCTGCAGGTGTTCAGGGTGGTTCAGAGGTAGGACATTTGACAATGGGTGCTGGAAGGATAGTGTGGCAGCCATATGAACTGATAAATAGGGAAATTAAATCTGGCAGGTTTTTTAAGAATAAAGAGCTGTTAGGCGCTATAGAACATTGTAAGAAAAATAATTCTGATCTTCATATTAATGGATTGTTTTCTGATCAAGGTGTTCATGCTGATTATCGGCATATGCATGCTTTATTGGAATTGTGTAAAAAAGAGAATTTTAATAGGGTTTTTCTACATCTGACTTTAGATGGAAGAGATGTTCCTGAGAAATCGGCGTCGGGTTTTTTAGAAAAGACGCAAAGATTTATCAAGAAGCTAGGTGTTGGCAAGATAGCATCTGTCGTCGGCAGATATTATACGATGGATAGAGATAAAAATTGGAATAGGACAAGAAAAGCTTATGATCTATTAATTGAAGGAAAAGGGTTTAAGGCTAATAGTGCTAGAGAAGCGATCCTGGAAGCATATGAGCGAGGAGATAAGACAGATTATTATGTTCAGCCAACTGTTATTGTTGAGGAGGGTAATCCAGTTGGTCTACTGAAGAATAAAGATTCTTTTATCTTTTATAATTTTAGGTCTGACCGGGCAAGGCAGATAACTGCTATGATAAATAATCTTGATTATTGCACTGAAAGGCCAAAGGATAAAGTTAATGTTC
>JBDRQV010000239.1:0-2580 GCA_043826105.1 Nanobdellota archaeon
ATTAGAGACAGGAAAAGTATGTTATTACAGCAGAAGCAGAGATAAGCTATGGTTAAAAGGGGAAGAAAGCGGCAATATACAGGAAGTCAAAGAGATATTTGTGGATTGTGACAATGATACTGTATTGATAAAGATCAATCAGGTCGGCGGGGCGGCCTGCCATAAGGGATATGAGAGCTGCTTTTTCAGGAAAATAGATGGTGATGGGACTAATATTGTCGATAAAAAGGTCTTTGATCCTGAAAAGGTCTATAAAAAATAAAAACAATTAAAAACAATAAGATCAAAGGTGAAGATATCATGAAAAACACAAAAATAAAACTCGGAATACCGAAAGGAAGTTTGCAGGAGACAACTGCCAAATTATTCAGGAAAGCAGGTTTTAATATAAACATAAACGGAAGAAGCTATTTTCCCGATATAGATGATCCTGAAATAGAGTGCATGCTGATAAGGGCTCAGGAGATGTCAAGATATGTTGAAGAAGGTGTTTTAGATTGCGGCCTTACTGGAAAAGACTGGATAATGGAGAATAGGTCTGATGTCAAGGAGATAGCTGAGCTGGTGTATGCCAAAACAGGACTGGGCAAGGTAAAATGGGTATTGGCTGCTCCTGAAAATGGTAATATAAAAAGTGTCAAGGATCTTAAGGGCAAGAGGATCGCTACTGAGGCTATCAATCTGACAAAACAATATCTCAAAAAGAATAATGTTGATGCAAAGGTAGAGTTTTCATGGGGTGCTACTGAAGTAAAGCCGCCTGAACTGGCTGATGCTATTGTTGAGATAACCGAAACAGGCTCATCTTTGAGAGCTAATAATCTGAAAATACTGGATGTCATCCTTGAGTCTACTACAAGGTTTATCGCTAACAGGGATTCATGGAAAAATCCTGAGAAGAGAAAAAAGATGGAAAATATAGCTATGCTTCTCCAGGGAGCGATATTAGCTGAAGAAAAAGTTGGTCTGATGATGAATGTCAAGTGTGATGATCTAGATAGTGTCTTAAAAGTACTGCCTGCTTTACAAAAGCCCACATTATCAGAGCTGTCTGACAAGAGTTGGGTCAGTGTAAATTCTATTGTTGATGAAAAAGAAGTAAGAGAGCTGATACCTCAACTGAAAGAAGCAGGTGCTACAGGGATAGTGGAATATCCCCTGAATAAGATAATCCCTTAATACTATGATAGATATAATATCAATCGATGACAAGAAAAGGATAGATAAGATAAAGAATAGAAGAGCTGCTGATCTTGATAAAGTCATCTCCAGAGTAAAACCAGCCATAGAGCAGGTAAAGACATTTGGCGACAGGGCAATCATCAAGTTTACCAAGCTATATGATGGTTATGATGTTACAAAAAATACTATCAGGATATCTGAAAGAGAGATAAAAGAGGCATATAAAAAAGTCGACAATAATGTTGTCAAGGCTTTGAAACTGGCTGCTGCTAATATAAATGATTATGCAAAAGCACAGATGCCTAAAGAATGGACAAAGGAATTCAGCAAGGGTGTAGTGGCTGGACAGATAATAAGGCCATTAAGCAGAGTGGGATGTTATGTGCCTGCTGGACAATACCCCCTTCCCAGTACAGTTCTTATGACAGTTATCCCTGCTAAGGTTGCAGGTGTCAGAGAAATTATCGTCTGCAGTCCTCCGAGGCCTAAGAATTATGAAATATTGGTTGCTGCAGATATTGCCGGAGCTGATAAAATATTCCGGATAGGCGGTGCGCAAGCGATAGCTGCTATGGCTTATGGTACAGATATTGTCCCTAAAGTCGAAAAGATCGTAGGGCCAGGAAATGTCTATGTAACTGCTGCTAAGAAGCTGGTCTATGGGGATAGTGGTATTGATTTTTTAGCTGGACCAAGCGAAGTCATGATATATTCTGAAAAGGGTAATGCTTCACTTATAGCTGCTGATATGCTGGCACAGGCAGAACACGATAGGCTGGCTTCTGCAATATTCATCACAGTAAATGATAAGCTGGCTAAAGAAGTCAAAAAAGAATTGATCAAACAGGCTGATGAACTTTCTACTAAAGATATAGCTAAAGATTCTTTGAAAAATTACGGAGCTATAATAGTGGCTGATAGTGTTTCTGATGCTTTTGGGCTGATAAACGATTTTGCACCTGAACATCTGGAGATAGAGAACGAATCTCAGTTGAAATATGTGATGAATGCAGGTGCTGTATTTATAGGTGAGAACAGCTGTGAATCTGCTGGAGATTATGCAGTCGGGCCAAGCCATGTCTTGCCTACATTAGGTAGTGCTAGATTTACTGCAGGATTGAGTGTCTATGATTTTGTCAAGATGATAAGCATACAAAAGCTCTCAAAAGATGGATTAGAAAGTTTGAAGTCTACTGTAGTTGATATTGCGAGAGCTGAGGGTCTGGAAGCGCATGCGAGAGCTGTTGAGAGGAGGTTTGAAGATGGAGCCTAGGGAAACTGTAAAAAAGATGGAAGATTATATACCTCCTCTTGAAGGAAGAAGAGGCTTGCTTAGACTGGATTTTAATGAGAATACTATCGGACCAAGCCCCAGAGTTTTAGAAGCTCTTAAAAGCC